>DAINBS010000144.1:0-7834 GCA_036732805.1 Gemmatimonadales bacterium
CACCAACGCCCCCGGCTCCCGCCATGCCAAGCGCTGGCAGGACGTCGAGGAGCTGTTGGGGGCGGGGATCAGCGTCTACACCACGCTCAACGTCCAGCACATCGAGAGCCTGAACGACGTGGTGGCGCAGATCACCGGAGTCGTGGTGCGAGAAACCGTGCCCGACGCCGTGTTCGAGCGGGCCGACGAGGTGGAGCTGGTGGACATCTCGGCCGAGGTGCTGCTCGAGCGGCTGCGCGAGGGCAAGGTGTACGTGCCCGAGCAGGCGGCCCGGGCGCTGGAGCAGTTCTTCCGCGAGGGCAACCTGATCGCGCTGCGGGAGCTGGCGCTCCGGCGGACGGCCGAGCGGGTCGAAGCCCAGATGCAGGGCTATCGCGCCGCGCACGGGATCGACCGTACCTGGCCGACCGCCGAGCGGCTGCTGGTGTGCATCGGGCCCAATCCCGCGTCCGCCCGGCTGATTCGCTCCGGCCGGCGGATGGCAGCGGCGCTTCACGCGGACTGGATCGTGCTCCACGTGGAATCCAGCCGGCAGCGCCTGTCGGCGTCGGATCGGGACGCCCTCGGCGTGAACCTGCGGTTGGCCGAGCAGCTCGGAGCGCGCACCGCGACCATCAGCGCCGACGACGTCGCGGCCGAGATCCTCAGCTACGCCCGCTCGCAGAACGTCAGCCGGATCCTGGCCGGCAAGCCCACGCACGGGCGGTGGCGGGATCGCCTGGTCGGCTCGCTGCTCGACCGGCTGATCCGGGGGAGCCGCGAGCTGGACGTGTACGTGATCACGGGCGAGGTGGACGAGGGGCGGCCGGCGGCCGCGCGCCGGGAGCCCCCGCCGGTACCGGCCGGGGCATTTCTCCGCACGGCGGCCGTCGTGGCCGCCGCAGGCGCCCTGGGCCTCGGTCTCCGATCCTGGGTAAACGTCACCGACATCGCGATGCTCTTCCTGCTGGCCGTCATGGTGAGCGCCGCGTGGGACGGCGCCCGCCCCGCGATCCTCGCGTCGGTGCTGGCCATCGCGCTCTTCGATTTCGTGTTCGTGCCGCCCTACTACACGTTCGCCGTGGCAGACGCAAGCTATGTCGTCACCTTCATGGTCATGCTCGTGGTGGCGCTGTCCATCAGCCGACTCGCGGCGCGCATTCGCGGCCAGGCGGATGCCGCGCGCGAGCGGGAACAGCACACCGCAGCGCTCTACGCGCTGAGCCGGCGCCTGGCGGATGCCCGGAACGCGAGTGACCTCGCCGAGGCGGTCTCCGGCCAGGTCCACGAGACGTTCGACGCACCGGCGACCGTGCTGCTGCCGGACGATGCGGGGGGATTCGCCGCGCTGGCCGGCGGACCCGCAACGCCCGGCGCCGCCGCCCAGGGCGTCGCTCGCTGGGTGCTCGAACACGGACAGCCCGCCGGCATCGGGACCGACACGCTGCCGGGCGCCGACGCCCTCTACCTGCCGATCACGAGCTCGGGACACGCGCTCGGCGTCCTGCGCGTCGAGTGTAGGGACGCGCGCTGGGCGCGCGACCCGATCGAGCGTCAACTGCTCGAGGCGATCGCGGATCAGGCGGGCATTGCGTTCGAGCGCGCGGCACTGGCGGCCCGGTCGGAGCAGGAGCAGATGGCGACCCAGGCGGAGCGGCTACGTACCTCGCTGCTCTCGTCGCTGTCGCACGACCTGCGCACCCCGCTCGCAGGCATCGAGGGGGCGGCGAGCGCGCTCAAGGACGGCGCGGAGGGGCTCTCCCCGGACGCGCGCGCCGTGCTGGCGCAGACCATCCTCGAGGAAGCGCGCCGCATGATGCGGCTCGTGAGCAACCTCCTCGAGATGGTGCGTGTGGAGTCCGGAGCCTTGCAGGTGCAGCAGGAATGGCAGTCCGTCGAGGAGGTGATCGGCGTGGCGCTCCTGCGCCTCGAGGAGCGGCTGCGTGCGCACCCCATCCACACCGAAGTCCCTGCCGACCTGCCGTTGGTGCCGATGGACGGCCTCCTGGTGGAGCAGGCGCTGGTGAACCTGCTGGAGAATGCGGCCAAGTACTCGCCGGAGGGGGCGACCATCGAGGTCACGGCCGCGCTGGATGCGGGGCAGCTCGTCATCGGCATCGCCGACCGCGGGCCTGGCGTGTCGCCGGGCGAGGAGGAGCGGATCTTCGAGAAGTTCTACCGGTCGACCGTGCACGAGCAGGTGGGCGGCGCCGGACTCGGCCTCACGATCGTGCGCGCCATCGCGCTGGCCCATGGCGGTCGGGTGTGGGTGGAAGCCCGAGCGGGGGGAGGCTCGGTTTTCCGGCTCGCCCTGCCGCTCGGCGGGACGCCCCCCAGTCTCCCTGTCGAGGATGACGATGCAGACGACGCCAGTCCCCAACCCGAGCGCTCGCGCGCTCAATCGTGATCCGCGATGACCGAGCCCAGGCCGGTCGTGTTGCTGATCGAGGACGAGCCGCAGATGCGGCGGTTTCTCCGCGCGGCGCTCGAGCCGCACGGTTACCATCTGGTCGAGGCGGAAACAGCGCGCGAGGGGATGGGACAGGCCGCGGCCCATAACCCCGAGGTCGTGCTCCTCGATCTGGGTCTCCCGGACCTGGACGGGCTCGAGGTCACCCGAAGAATCCGGGAGTGGTCGCTCGTTCCCATCATCGTGCTGTCCGCGCGCGGTCAGGAAAGCGACAAGGTTGCGGCGCTCGACGCCGGCGCCGACGATTACCTGACGAAGCCATTCACGGTTCCGGAGCTGCTGGCGCGCATGCGGGTGGCCTTGCGCCACGCCGCGCAGCGCGACGGAGGCTCGGATGAGCCCGCGTTTGCGGTCGGCGACCTTCAGGTGGATCTCGCCCTCCGCCAGGTCTCCATGCGCGGGGAGGCGGTGCACCTCACCCCAACCGAGTACAAGCTGCTCGCCGTGATGGTCCGTCACGCGGGCCGGGTGCTCACCCACCGCCAGCTGCTCAAGGAGGTGTGGGGCATCAACGCGATCCAGCATCCCCACTACCTCCGGGTCTACATGGGCCAGCTTCGCCAGAAGCTCGAGCGGGAGCCGGCACGGCCGGAGTATCTGCTCACGGAACTGGGAGTCGGGTACCGGCTGCGGGCCGAGTAGCCGAAGTCGGGGCACCCGTGTTCCCGGAGGGTCCCGCGCGTGTCCTTACACCGGTTGAGGTGCTCAGCGCATCCCGTTGGGTCGCCCTCGTCGCGGAATCAGCCGCGGCACGCTTCGAGGGCCGTGACGAACGCCTCCGCCCAGGTGATCGCGGTGGAACGGTGGACGGCGGCGAGGAGTCGGGCATGCCGTTCGCGCCGCTCGGTCGCGGGCATCCGCAGCGCGCGATCGAGATCCGCGGCCATGCCGTCCGGGTGGAAGGGGTTCGTCAGCACCGCGTCGGTCAGCTCCGCCGCCGCGCCCGCAAAGCGGGACAGCACAAGGACCCCCGGCTGTTCCGGTACCTGCGCGGCCACGAACTCCTTCGCGACGAGGTTCATGCCGTCGCGGAGCGGTGTCACCAGACAGACATCGGCGGCGCGGTAGAACCGCGACAGCTGATCGCGGCGGTACGACCGATACAGGTAGCGTACGGGCGTCCAGTCCGCCTCACCGAACTCTCCGTTGATGTGTCCGACCGCCGCCTCGACCCGATGCCGCTGCTCCTGATACTCGAGCACGTCGGCGCGTGAGGGGACCGAGATCTGCACGAGTGACACCTTCCGGCGCCATTCCGGAAACCGCGTGAGCAGCCGCGCGAACGCCTCCAGGCGCTCCGGGATTCCTTTCGTGTAATCAAGCCGGTCCACCCCGAGCACGAGGCGCGTCCCCGCAACCGACTGGAGGAGCCCGGTGGTCTCCTCTCCTTCCTCCGGCTCCGCCGCCGGCTCGAACGACTCCGGCACGATGCCGATCGGGAACGCGCGGACCCGGATCCGCCGGCCACGGAGCTCCACGAGGTCGTCCGCCACGGTGGCCGGTGAGAGCGTCCCCACCACCTGCAGGAAGTTCCGCACGTCGTGCGCGGTCTGCAGTCCCACCAGATCGAACGCGAGCATCCCGTCGAGGATCCGATCCGCCCACGGGATGATCTGGAAGAGATCGAGGCCCGGAAACGGAACGTGGAGAAACAGGCCCAGCGGTCCGCGGTGCCCGAGCCGGCGGAGCGCGACGGCGAGGAGCAAAAGATGGAAGTCGTGGGCCCAGACCGCGCCGTCGGGCGGGATCAGCTCGGTGGCGACCTTGGCCAGGTGGTCGTTCACCGCGAGGTACGCGTCCCATTCGGCGTCGTCGAACCGGACGCGTCCGGGAAGCGAATGGAAGAGCGGCCAGAGGCTCCGGTTGCAGAACCCGTTGTAGTACCGCTCGTGGGCGGTCACCGGCAGGTCGATCCACGCAAGCGCCGGAACCGCCTGCGTGTCGATCCGGACGGGGCCGAACCCATCGCCCGGTATGGTGCGGCCACTCCAGCCGAGCCAGAGGCCATTCCGCTCGACCAGAACGGGTTGCAGCGCGGCGACCAACCCGCCGACGGGACGGGTACGCTCGGCATCCGGCGCCACGGGCTCGCGCAGCTCGGGCAGGCGATTGGACACGGCAAGCAGCGCGCGCCCCGGTCGACCGCCGGGCGCGGGCAGCCATGCGGGAATGGGACGGGGGAACACGGGTGATTCGGCCGGCACTCCCCCGGCCCGCGCCTCCCGGAGCCAGCTCAGGAACCCCAGGACGTCAGCCGGCGAGTCCATGATCCAGCGTGCGGCAGTGGCCCGCATGCCCCCGGACGCGACCAGGACCCCGTCGTCGCCGGCGCCGAGCACCCCGAACATGTCTTCATCGGTGATGTCGTCGCCGAACGCCAGGACCCGCGTGTCGGCGCCGCCCTTCTCACGCACCCACGGCACCGTCGCGGATTTCCGGGCGATGGTGGGGCGGACCTCGAGCAGGGCGGCACCGGACACGATCTCGTACCCGGGATGCAGGCGGAGCCACGCATGACTCGCCGCCTCGACCTCGATCACGAGCGCCGGCAGGGCGCGGCGCCGCACGCCGCGGAAGTGAAACGCAAGGGACCACGCCTTCCGTTCCACACGCGCGTCCGTCTGTCCACGGGCGATTCCCTCGAACACGGCGTGGAGGTCCTCGATCTCCGACCCATCGCCCGCGGGCAGGGACCGCCACGTCCCGTCGCCGCGCAGCAGCGCGCCGTGCTCGGCCGCAAGCCAGAGCGACGGCGAGACCCCGAACCACTGCTCGAGGTCCGGGCGCCCGCGGCCGCTCACGACCGCCACCGTGAGTCCGGGCGACGCCGCGAGCGCTTCGAGGAGGCGCACCAGCGCGGGCTCGGGGTGCGCCAGCTCCGGGCTGGGCGCCAGCGGGACGAGCGTGCCGTCGAAGTCGAGCAGCAGGCCGACCGGCGAATGCCGCGCGAACCGGGCCCAGTGGTCAGGGACGTTCAAGGCGCAACCAGAGCAGCGAGTGGGGGCCGAGGGTGAACAGGTATTCGTCGCGCGTGATGGCGGGGAAGCGCGCCCCTCCGATGATCTCCACCGGCGTCCGGCCCACCCACTCGCCCACGGGGACAACCACCGGCTGCACGAACCGCGAGAGGTTGTTGAGGCAGAGGACGGTCCCGAACTCGCTCTCCCGCACGAACGCGACGACGTGCGGATTCGCCAGGGGAACGATCCGCATGGACCGGCTGCGGAATACGGGATCCGCGCGGTGCACCTTGATCATCCGCCGGAGCCAGTTGAGGAACGACGTGGGCGTATGCTCGCGCGACCGGACGTTGTGGCCCGCGAAGTGATACTCGGGCTCCGTGATCACCGGGGCATAGAGCCGGGAGGGGTCGGCGGTCGAGAAGCCGGCGTTCACGTCGGCCGACCACTGCATCGGCGTGCGGACGCCCATGCGGTCACCCAGGCGGTAGTCGTCTCCCATCCCGATCTCGTCTCCGTAGTAGAGCACGGCACCGCCCGGCAGGCTCAGGATGAGGCCGTGCAGCAGCTCGGCCTGCCGGCGGCCGCCCGAGAGCAGGGGCCAGAGCCGCCGCCGGATCCCGATGTTGAGCCGCATGCCCGGCTCGGTGGCGAACTGCTGCCACATGTACGTCCGTTCATCATCCGAGATCATCTCGAGCGTGAGCTCGTCGTGGTTCCGGAGGAACATGACCCACTGGCAGTCGTGCGGCAGCGTCGCGGTCCGTTCCAGCACCTCGATGAGCGGGGCCGCCACCTCGCTGCGGATCGCGAGGAACAGCCGGGGCATCAACGGGAAGTGGAACGCCATGTGGAACTCGTCACCGTGGTCGAAATACGGCAGCAGGTCCTGCGTCCGCTGGTTCGCCTCGGCCAGGAGCACGCGGGGAGGCGCGTAGCCGTCCACCACCCGACGGAGCCGCTTCAGGAACGCGTGGGTTTCCGGGAGATTCTCGCACGACGTCCCCTCACGTTCGAACAGATACGGCACCGCGTCCACGCGGAACCCGTCCACCCCGAGATCGAGCCAGAACCGCACGACGTTCAGGATCTCCTCCTGCACGCGCGGGTTGTCGTAGTTGAGATCGGGCTGGTGGGCGTAGAAGCGATGCCAGTAGTAGAGGCCGCACGCGCTGTCGAGCGTCCAGTTGGACGGCTCGGTGTCCACGAAGATGCGGCGCACGCCCCGGTAGCGGTCGGGCGTGTCGCTCCAGACGTAGTAGTCGTGATACGGGTTCCCCGGCCCCCGGCGTGCCTCCTGGAACCAGGCATGCTGATCGCTCGTGTGATTGAGGACGAGATCGACGAGGACGCGGAGGTCGGAGGCATGGGCGCGATCGAGCAGGTCCCGGAAGTCGTCGAGCGTGCCGAGGTCCGGATGGATGCCGCAGAAGTCCGCGATGTCATACCCATCGTCACGGAGGGGGCTGGGGTAGATGGGAAGCAGCCAGATCGCGCCGACCCCGAGGTCGCGGATGTAGGGCAGCTTCTCGATGAGCCCCCGCAGATCCCCGAAGCCGTCGCCATTCGAGTCGCAGAAGCCCCGAGCGTAGACCTCATAGAGGACCAGATCCCGGTACCACGGTACGGTCATGCCTTCCTCGCGTTGGGCCATTGCCGGACAGGCTGCTTCGGTACGGTACGCCCGCGCCGCGTCCCCCGCCAGCGCGCCGCATGGTGTCGCCCTCCCGGCAGGTGATCAGCCCCACCCGCGCCACGGCCGCCGGCGTGGAGACGTGCCTGGACAACCAACGGGGTTCCATATGATAGTTCGACCATCGGAATTCCTCAGAGGGGTACGCGCCATGCTCATTCGCGGACTGATTCGCACCACCCTCGTCACCACGGGTTGCGCCGTCGCGCTGACCGGCCCGGCGGCCGCACAGGACCACGATCATGCCGCCGGCCTGGACCGGCTGGGCACCGTGGTCTTCCCGGTATCCTGCACCCCCGCGGCCCAGACGCGCTTTACGCACGCCATGGCGGTGCTGCACTCCTTCTGGTGGGAGGAGGGCGACCCCGCGTTCGACGCCGTGCTCGAGGCCGATTCCACGTGCGCCATGGCGTGGTGGGGCAAGGCGATGAACGCGTGGAACAACCCCTTCGCGGGGGGGCCGGCGGGCGGAGCGCTCACGCGCGGCGCCGCGGCTGCCGAGCGGGCCGTGGCCCTTGGCGCACCCACCGCGCGCGAGCGCGGCTTCATCGCGGCGGCCGCGGCCCTGTATCGGGACGCCACCACCACGACCAACGCAGCCCGCCTCCAGGCGTACGCCGACACCATGGCGCGGCTGTACCGCGACTTCCCCACTGACGTGGAGGTCGCCATCTATCGCGCCCTGGCGCTGGTGGCCACGGCCCCGCGCACCGACACGACGTTCACGCGCCA
>DAINBS010000145.1:0-5632 GCA_036732805.1 Gemmatimonadales bacterium
TGGAGGCAACGAACGCCAGGTCCGGGGCACGGATCCCGACCTGCGCCAGCAGGCCGGCGACGGCGTCCGCGAACCGCGCTCCCAGCTCGACGTGCAGCAATGCCGCGTCGCGCGTCCGGCCGTGATCGATCAGCTCGAGGAGGCGGACGCGGAAGGCCGGCTCATACGGCACCGACCGAAACGCCACCAGCTCGGCGGTCGGTCGGTCACCGGTGAGGCGCACAAGGGCCGCGCCCACCCCGTCGAGCGATGTGCCCGACATGAGGCCGACCGCGAGCACAGAGGGATCGGCGCTCATGGAAGCAGCGGGATGAGCTGGATGGGCGGGATCATGGGGTGACCGGTGGAGGATCGCCGATCACGCGACGGATCACCCCGTCCGCCTCCTCGAGCAGGCGGCGCCCCGTGGTGGCATTGACACCCCGGCGCGTCATGACGATCGCGAGCTTCACGCTGCCCCCCGCCGCGGCAATGGCCGCGCGGGCGCCCGCGCGGTCCACCCCGCAGACCTCCATCACGATCCGCTCGCCGCGGTCGTGCAGCTTGGCGCTGAGTGCCTGGAGGTCCACCATCAGGTTGCCATACGTCTTCCCGAGCCGGATCATCGCCCCCGTCGTGAGCATGTTGAGCACCAGCTTCGTGGCGGTACCCGCCTTGAGTCTGGTGGATCCCGTGATGGCCTCCGGTCCGACGCGGACGGCAATGACCCTGCGGCACGAGGCCGCGAGGTCCGGCGGCGGGTCGGCGCACGTGACCAGGGCGGTGGCCGCGCCGAGTGCCCGCGCGCGTGTCAACGCCGCGCGGACGTACGGGGTGGTGCCGCTGGCCGCGATCCCCACCACCACGTCCCGCGCGGACACCGCGTGCGCGTCCATCGCCGCGGCGCCCGCCGCGGTGTCGTCTTCCGCCCCCTCCTGACTCTGCGTCAGGGCCGCCGGGCCGCCGGCGATGACACCGACCACCAGGCCCGGCGGCGTGCCGAACGTGGGCGGGCACTCGGACGCGTCCAGCATGCCAAGCCGCCCGCTGGTACCCGCGCCCACGTAGAGCAGGCGTCCGCCGCCGCGCAACGCGTCCGTCACCAGGTCAATCGTCGCGGCGATGTCTTCCGCGGCCGCATGGACCGCTTGCGGCACGAGCCGGTCTTCGGCGTTGAACAGCTCGACGATCTCGCGCGACGATGCGATGTCGACGCCCACTGTCCGTGGGTTTCGCCGTTCCGTCGCGCGCGGATCGAGAAAGTCGGGTGCGCTCATGGGGGATCGACGCTAAATTGCCTGCGCCTACCCGATCGGTCAACGAGGCACCATGCGTCCGCTTGCGTCCGCCGTCATGTTCAGCCTTGCCGCTTCGTTCGCCTGCACCCGCGCCCCGGAGCCCTGGCCGCTCTACGAGCGGGCGGCGCTGGTGGCGGCGGACAGCGCGATGGTGGTGTCCGTGAGCCCCATCGCCACGGCGGTGGGGGTGGACGTGCTCCGGCGCGGCGGCAACGCGGTGGACGCCGCGGTCGCCGTCGGGTTCGCGCTCGCGGTCGTGCACCCGTCGGCGGGCAACATCGGCGGCGGCGGCTTCATGGTGTTCCGGCTCGCCAACGGCGAGGTCGCCGCCCTCGACTACCGCGAAGCGGCCCCCGCCGGGGCGAGCCGTGACATGTACCTCGACTCGGCGGGCGTGGTGTCCGACGACATCGTGACCGGCCACCGGGCATCCGGGGTGCCGGGCAGTGTCGCCGGCATGGCGGAGGCGCACCGTCGTTACGGGCGCCTGCCGTGGGCGGATGTCGTGGCCCCGGCCCTGCGGCTGGCCGCCGAAGGGTTCGTGGTGGACGGCGCGCGGGCGCGCGGCATCGCGTCCGACGCCGACCGGCTGGCGCGGTTCGCGGCGTCGGCACGGCAGTTCCTGCCCGGCGGCCAGCCGCCCGACTCGGGCTCCACGCTCGTCCAGGCCGACCTTGCGCGGACCCTGCAGACCATCGCCAACAGCGGACCGCGCCCGTTCTACACAGGGTGGATTGCCGATTCGATCGTCGCGGAGATGGAACGGGGCGGCGGGCTCATCACGCGGGAAGACCTGGCCGCCTACGAACCCCACTGGCGGGAGCCGGTCACGTTCACCTACCGCGGTTACACGGTGTACTCGATGGCACCGGCCAGCTCGGGCGGCATCACGCTCGCCATGATCCTGAACATGCTCGAGGGCGCCGATTCACTCCCCGCGTTCGGCAGCGCCGGGCACGTCCACCTCCTCGCCGAGGCAATGCGGCGCGCGTTCGCCGACCGGAATCACTATCTCGGCGATCCGGCCTACGTCACCATGCCCGTCGAGACGCTCATCTCGCAGCCGTATGCCGACCGGCGCCGTGCGGACATCGCGCCGGATCACGCCACGCTGTCGTCCGGCATCGCGCCGGGCGTGCCTGAGGCCACCGAGACGACCCACTACTCCGTGGTGGACGCCGACGGCAACGCGGTCGCGGTCACCACCACGATCAACGGCGGGTTCGGGAGCGCCGTGACCGTGTCGGGCGCCGGGTTCCTGCTCAACAACGAGATGGACGACTTCACGGCGGCTCCGGGCATGCCCAACCAGTACGGGCTGGTGCAGGGGGAGGCCAATGCCATCGCTCCCGGCAAGCGCATGCTCTCGGCCATGACGCCGACGATCGTGCTCGACCCCGACGGTGCCCTGGTCCTCGTGGTCGGCACGCCGGGCGGGCCGACCATCATCACGACGGTGGCCCAGGTGATCTCGAACGTGATCGACCACCACATGCGGCTCGACAGCGCGGTCGCGGCGCCACGGATGCACCACCAGCACCTGCCCGATACCCTCCGCTTCGAGCACGGCGGCTTCGAGCCCGCCACCATCGAACGGCTGACGGCCATGGGGCACGCGCTTGCCGAGCGCCGGGGATACAGCGGCGAGGTGGCGGCGACTCAGCGCGTCGGCGGCCGGTGGGTGGGCGTGGCGGACCCGCGGATGGCGGGGAGCGCAGCCGGCTATTGAAGGCGGTGAGGGCAGGAAGGGCCGTGAGGGCAGTGAGGGCAGTGAGGGCAGAATAGACGACGGCCCGGGAACCGAGGCTCCCGGGCCGTTATGGTCGGCGTGCGCTTCGAGTCCGGCTCAGCCGCCCGACACCATCCGCTCGAACGGCGCGGTGAGCACCAGGCGAATCGGCGCGCCCGCATTGAGCAGGATGTCGACGTCACGGGTGGCCGCCGCGATGCCCACGCCAGCGGCCGCTCCCACAGCGCCGCCGATCACCGCGCCCTTTACGTCCTTGCCGATGATGGCGCCGGCCGCCGCCCCCACCGCGGTCGCGGCGCCGACCTTGGCCGCCTCGGCGCCGGTCACGCCGCGCCCCTTCATGTAGGTCCCCACGCTGTCCGTCCGGGCCGCGACCGAATACGAGCGCCCGCCGAACTCCACCGTGTTGAAGCTGAGGACCATTCGGCCCTCTCCGCCCGGGGTCCCCGCGGGCGCGATGTCGCTGATCGTCCCGGTGAAGACCGCACCGGCCGGGATCACCGTCCGGCCGAGGGCATCAGTGAGGTCGGCCGCCAGCGTCGCCGTCACGGTCTCCCCCCGCTTGTTGTGCCGCGAGGTGAGCGTGTCGTTCGCGACCAGGCTCACGACCGTGCCGGTCCCGGCAACGAGGGTGCTGCTCGTTGGGCGGGCCGCCGGCGCGGCGGGCGCGGGCGGCGTCGGCGTCTGCACCTTCGGCGTCTGCACCTTCGGCGTCTGGACCTGCGGAGCCGCCTGGGTCGGCGTGGTCGTACCGGGCGTCGCGCCCTGGACGGGCACGTCGCTCAGGGTCGCCACGGACTCGGCGGGCGCGAGGCTCAGGTCGCGCGCCGTTTCGTCCTCGGCAGGTCGCTCCCCGCAGGCGATGAGCGCCAGCGCTCCGATGGTGATGGCTGCCAGGTATCGCATGATCTCCCCCCTTCAGGCCGCCGAGGGCGGCTGCCGTTGATCGTGTGTGGCCCTGACCGTTGAAGCTCGTCGTCGGGCGTACGCCGGGCAAGCCTCGCGGTCCCCGTCAGATCCTCGAGCGGATCACCTCGGGGGTGAGGCCGGAGAGCCAGCCCGCGAGCAGCGTGAAGTACCCGGTTGCCAGCAGGACGCCGATCACCACGAGGAGCGCGCCGGCAAACCGCGTCACGATCGGGATGAACCGGCGATAGCGCTGGAACCAGCCGAGGAACCGGTCGATGGCCACCGCCGCCAGGATGAACGGGAGCCCGAGGCCGACGGAATAGGCGAAGAGCAGCACGAGCCCCTCGCCCAGGGTTGCCGTGGCGCTCGTGTAGGTGAGCACGGCCCCCAGGATGGGACCGATGCACGGGCTCCAGCCCGCCCCGAACGCCAGGCCCACGAGCGCGCTGCCGAGGTAGCCCACGGGCTTGTCCTGCAGCGTCACCCGGCGCTCCCGCGCGAAGACGCCCCACTGGAACACACCCAGCAGGTAGAGCCCGAACAGCACGATCAGGCCCCCGCCGATTCGTTCGATCCATACCCGGTGGTAGTTGAGCAGCGTGCCGATCGCGGTGGCCGACGCCCCGAGCGCGAGGAAGATGATCGTGAAGCCCAGCACGAACATCAGGGCATGGCCCAGCGCCACCCACCGGCGCCGGCCCGCGTCCTCGAGCGAGAGCCCCGTGATGAACGAGACGTAGCTGGGGATGAGCGGCAGCACGCACGGCGACAGGAAGCTCAGCAGCCCCGCGAGAAACGCGAGGGGGAGGCCGACCGATTCCGCTCCGGACATGATGGGCGGAAGCTAGCGCCCCAGCCCCCGCACGTGGAACCCGATCAGCTTGTAGACGAGCTTGGCGGCGAGAAAGTCCGGCGCCACCATGCCGGGGAGCGGCGCCAGCTCGACCACGTCGGCGCCGACCACGTTGCGCTCCCGGAACACCCGGTCCAGCAGCCGGATGGTCGGGGTCCACTGCCCGCCGCCGGGCTCCGGCGTGCCCGTCGCCGGCATGATGGCCGGATCGAAGAAATCAACGTCGATCGTGATGTACACGTCGGGCCCGAGGGCCGCGAGCACGCGGTCCTCCCACCCGGGTTCGTCCAGCTCGTGGCCGAACACCACGGTCATCCGGTGCCGGCGCTGCAGCGCCCGCTCCTCGGCCGTGAGCGAGCGGATCCCCACCTGCACGAGCCTCACCCGCTCGTGCACCGTGTGCATCACGCAGGCATGCGAGTACGGAGTGCCTTCGTATTCCGTCCGGAGGTCCGCATGGGCGTCGAGCTGCAGCACCGACAGCTTCCGGCGGCCCAGCCGGTCGGCGTGCGCGAGCACGGGAGGCCCCGACACACTGTGCTCGCCGCCCAGCATGATGACGAACTTGCCCGTGGACAGCAGGCCGTCGAACGCCCGGCGCAGCTCCCGCATGGCCTTGCCCGGTCCGGCGCCGGTCAGCATCAGCTCCGGCAGCGTGTGCACGCCGATCACGTACGGCTCGGCATCCAGTTCGTGGTCGTACAGCTCGACGAACCGGGACGCGTGGATCAGGCCGCGCGGCCCGAACCGCGTGCCGCCCATGTACGACACCGTGGCCTCGTACGGCACCGGCAGGATGACGACGCCGGCGTCCTTCGTGAAGTAACCGGCGGCCAGCAGCTC
>DAINBS010000145.1:5642-7766 GCA_036732805.1 Gemmatimonadales bacterium
GTCATCGAACCCGCAGTGCTCCTGGGGAAGGCCCAGGAAGTTCTGCGCCGGTGCCCAGGGCAGGGCGGCGAGTCGGGAGCGCGGCCCGCCGGCCGGCCCGCCCGTGTCGCGGAACTCGTTCACGATGCCTCGCTCATCCGCAGAAGATGACCGCCGACAGCGCCGTCACCCAGCGGCCGTCGTCCTGCGCTTCGGCGGTGCAGCTGATGTTGGTGGTCTTCACGATCTCGCCTGAGAGCAGCCACTGCTCCTTGCGCTGGTCCCACGCCTGATCGGGATCGAAGGGCACGCCCAGCACCGTCGCCAGCATGCTCGCGGCCAGGTCCTCGGCGTAGTCGCCCGCCGTCTGCACGCGCTGCCCGAATGCGTGATGTTCCGAGATGTAGCCGTGGTGCGATGCGTCGGCCGGAATCGCGAGGCCAATCGCCGCGGCGGCGAGGCGCGACGGCTCGTTGGTCTGCGCCTCGGCAACCACCGCGAACACCACCTGGCCGGGCATGAGGTTCTTGAGGCCCTCCTGTGGCGACACGAGCTGGCAGTAGGGAGGGAAGATCGAACTCACGCGCACGAGATTGTACTGCGCCACGTGCGCGTCGCGGAGCGCCATCTCGAAGCTCGTCAACTTCTCCCTGTGGCGCCCGACCCCCTTGGTCAGGAACGCCTTCGTCGGTACAAAACTCTTCGGATCGATCACCGCGCACGCCCTCGTTCCAGCGGTGTGGAAGCTGGCCGCGCCGCCCTGTCGCGACGCCGGCACTCCGGACAGATCCCGTAGATCTCCCACCGATGATGGTGGTGGTGGAACCCGTGTTCCTCGGCGATGAGCGCGCTCATCCGGTCGAACCGCTCATTCGCGAACTCCTCGACCCGGCCGCAGCGCAGACAGATCAGGTGCTCGTGATACCCCCGCGCCGCCAGCGGCTCGTACCGCTTGAACCCCTCGCCGAAATCGTGCTCCTGGATGAGACCGGCCGACTGCAGCAGCTCGAGCGTCCGGTACACCGTCGCCTTGCCCACACGGTCGCCCCGCTCGAGCAGCGCCCGCTCGATGTCGCCCACCGACACGTGCCGCCCCGCGAAGAATACCGTGGCGGCGACCGCCTGGCGCTGCTGCGTTGCCGGCACGCCACGATCGTGCAGGTGGCGCCGGAAGGCTTCCATCAGGGCCGGGCCGTCAGCCGGTGGCGGCGCGTTGGTCATCGTCCGGGAACCAGATGGAGGCTGCGATCTCTTCGGGGAACTCGTCCTCGCCGGCCCGCGCCTGCACGCCGCGAATCACGTCCGGGAGCACCTCGTCCGGCGACTCCGCGACGTCCTCGACCGTCACCTGCCCCTGCCCGCGCTCCCGCCCCCGCACGACGAGGCCGTAGCTCCCCGTGTAGACCCGCACGCGCCCCGGGCTCACGCGCCGGGCCACCACGGCCGTGCCCCACTCGCGCACTTCGCGCCGCACCGGAGGGAACATCCAGATGCGCTCGATTTCCCGCACGGGCATCCGCTCGGCGATGGCTTGCGCCACCCGCCGCCACCCGGGTCCGGTGGCGGCGATGTCCGGCGTGCCGCCGGCGGGCGTGGTCGGTACCACGGGGTCCGTCACGGCGGGGGAAGATACGGGCCGGTGGTATACCATTCAACCCGGATCACAGGAGCGAGACGGGATCACGGTCCACCACCAGGCGGATGGCCGCCCCACTGGCGGCGTGCGGCGCCCGGCGGGCCGCGTATCGCAGCAGCGGACCGAGAGGACCGCGTGCCGCCGCCCGGACGAGCAGGTGCCAGCGCCACCGACCCTTGATCCGCGCCAGCGGCGCCGGCGCCGGGCCCACGATCTCGAGCGGCAGCGCGCGGGCGGCCACGAGCTCCCGCAGCCACTCCGCGACTTCGACCGCCGCCGACGCGACCTGGGCTTCGGCGGTCCCGCTCACCACCACGTTCGCCACCTCGACGTGCGGCGGGTAGGCGGGCTCGCGGCGCGCCGCGAGCTCGGCGTCCGCGAAGGCCACGAAGTCGTGGCGGGCGGCGGCCACCAGCGCCGGGTGGCCCGGGGTCCGTGTCTGCACGATCACTTCCCCGCCCCGCGGCCCGCGGCCCGCGCGGCCCGCCACCTGCGCGATGAGCTGGAAC
>DAINBS010000146.1:0-7724 GCA_036732805.1 Gemmatimonadales bacterium
AGCGGCGGCGGTCGTCCGGGACACCCTGATCATCTCCGTGTCTGCGGCAGCCCAGGCGGCGGCCGAGCGGGAGGCGCGCCTGCTTGCGCAGGTCGAGGGACGGATCATGGCCGTCCACGCGCGGGAAAACGACCCGGTGGGGGGCGGCCGGCTGCTCATCGAGATCGACACCACGGAGTACGCGCTCGGGCTTGCCCGGGCGGAGGCCAACCTGGCGCGGGCTCAGGCCACGTTCCGCGAGCTGGTGCTGTTCGATGACCAGCTCGCCGACACGGCCGTGCGTGGCGAGCGCGAACGGGTGGCACGCGCCAAGAGCGGTCTCGCCGAGGCCGAGGTGTCGGTGCGGGAGGCGGAGATGCGGCTCGCGCGCACCCGGGTGACGGCCCCGTTCGCAGGTCGGCTGGCATCGCTTCACGTGGTGCCGGGCCAACCGGTGCGGGTGGGCGACGAGCTGGCCTCGGTGGTGGACCTCGACCCGATCCGGGTGGAAGTGCAGGTCCTCGAGTCCGAGGTGGGGCTGCTCGCCGCGGGGCGGCGGGCGGTCGTCGCGTTCGCGGCCTTCCCCGGGGAGGAGTTCGTCGGGCAGATCCAGACCATCAATCCCCAGGTGGACCGGGACACGCGGACCGCCAAGGTGACGGTCACGGTGCGCAATCCCGCGGGCCGGATCCTCCCCGGCATGTACGCGCGGGTCGCCCTGGAAGCCCGCAAGTTCCCGGATCGCATTCTCGTGCCGCGCGCCGCCGTGCTCGAGCGGGACCGCCGCACCATGCTGTTCGCCTTCGAGGGCGAGGGAACCACCGGCCTCGCCAAGTGGCGCTACGTCACGACCGGCCTCGCGAACGACTCCGTGATCGAGATCGTCGCGAATCCGGAGACGGACATGGTGGCCCCCGGAGACCGCGTTTTGGTGGACGGGCACTACACGCTGATCCACGACGCGCGGGTCCGGATCGTGGCGAACGTGCGGGAGTCCGGGGGGCGGCCGCAATGAGACGGGCGGCGAGGGCAGAAAGGGCAGGAACGGCAGTGGTGCTCCTCGCCCTGGTCGCGGCTCCCGCGGTCGCGCAGGAGCAGACCGCCGTTCCTGCGCAGCTCACGCTCGCGGACGCCATCGCGATCGCGCGGGAGCGGCATCCGGAGCTGGCCCAGGCCCGCAATGCCATCGCGGCACAGGGCGCGCAGGTGCGGGCGGGGTTCGGCGCTTTTCTGCCGACCCTGTCGGCGCAGCTCAACTTCGCGGGATCGGACTCCCGGACGGTCACGGGTCAGGACGACTTCGGGCGGCCTGTCGAGCTTTCCGCACCGATCACGTTCAAGGGAAGCAACTCGTCGCAGAGCCTGTACACCGGGCTCACGCTGTTCAACGGGCTCCGCAACCTCAAGACGTACGGGGCGGCACGGGCCTCGCTGGACGCCGCGGAGGAGTCCCGGCATGCCGTCGAAGCGCGGATTGACGCCGAGACCACCCGCCGGTTCTACGAGTCGGTCCGCACCCGGCAGCTGATCGCGCTCGAGGAGCGGCTGCTGGCCTCCGCGCGGGAGCAGCGCGACAACACGGCGCGCCTGTTCCGGACCGCCAGCGCCACCCAGGAAGACCTGCTCGGTGCGGAAGCCGATGTCGCGAGCCAGGAGCTGCAGGTGGCGCGGGCGCGGGGCGAGGCGGAGAAGGCACTGCTCGGGCTGCGCGAGCAGATGGCGCTGGTCGAACCCATCGGGTTCGAGGTCGTGGGCGGCCTGCCGGCGGCGTGGGACCCGTCGCTGCTCGATCCCGACTCGCTCGTGGCGCTGGCCCAGCGGACCCACCCGGACATCGTGCGGCTCGATGCCAATGCACGCGCGGCCCACCTGCGGGCAGGCGCCGCCGCCGGCGGCTACTGGCCCACGATCCGGCTCGGGGCGAGCGTGACGCGGTCGGTGAACCTGGGCAGCTACGAGGCGCTGTTCGACTTCAATCCGCGAAACCGCAATCTCGGCTTCAGCCTGACCGTCGACTGGCCGGTGTTCCAGGGGTTTCAGACGCGGGCGCAGGTGTCGCAGGCGTCGGCGGAGGCGCTGAACGCCGAGGAGACCCTGCGGGCGGCCCGGCTCTCGAGTGACCGGGAGGTGCGCGCGGCCCGGATCGACCTCGAGAACGCGTACCGCGGCGTGGCCCTGGCGGAGCGGGCGGCCGAGCTGAGCAACGAGCGGCTGCGGCTGTCACGTGAGCGCTATGCCATTGGAGCCATCACGTTCGCGAACCTCCAGCTCCTGATCGACCGCGCGGCCCAGGAGGAGCGCCAGGTGATCAACGCGCGCTACAGCTTCGCCGCGGCCGCCGCGGCGCTCGCCGAGCGGGTCGGGCGGCCGCTCGTGCCGTGAGCATCGCGCGCGTCTCGGTTGCGCGGCCGGTGGCCGTGGCGATGCTGATCGCCGCCGTGGCCTTCCTTGGCGCGATCTCGTTCGCGCGCCTGCCCATCGACCTCCTGCCGTCCATCGCCTATCCGCGACTCGTGGTCTACACCCGCTACTCGGACGTGGGACCCTCCGAGGTCGAGCGGTTCGTGACGGAGCCGATCGAGCGGGCCGTCGGCCGAGTGCCGGGGGTGCAGACCGTCGAGAGCGTCTCCCGCGAGGGCGTGTCGCTCGTGACCCTGCGGTTCGCGTGGGGCACCGACATGGACTTCGGCGCCCTGAACGTGCGGGAGCAGCTCGACAACATCCGCGATCAGCTGCCGGAGCTGTCCAACCGGCCCGTCGTGCTCCGCACCGACCCGAACGCCGATCCGATCATGGCGCTGGCCGTGTCCGGCTCGGCGGACCTGGCGACGCTCAAGGATCTGGCCGAGTCGGTCTTCAAGCGCCGGCTGGAACAGATCGACGGGGTCGCGGAGGCGGCGCTCGCGGGAGGGCTCGAGCGGGAGATCCACGTGGACGTGGACCCGCAGAAGCTCGAGACCTTCGGATTCACGATGGACGACGTGGTGCGCGCGCTCGACGCGGCCAACCAGAGCGCGCCCGGCGGCACGATCCGGCGCGGCCGCTACCGCTACGCGCTGCGCACCCTGGGCGAGTTCCAGAACGTCGAGGAGATCCGCGGCGTGCCGCTCGGCCGGGCGCAGGAGGACCGCGCCAGCGGCCTGGTGCTTCTCCGCGACGTCGCCGCCATCGAGGACGGCTTCAAGGAGCGTGAGTCGGTGGCCCGGCACGACGGCGCCGAGGCCGTCGGCCTGCTCCTCTTCAAGGAGGCCGGTGCCAACACGGTCCGGGTGACCGAGGCGGTGGAGCAGGTGCTCGAACAGCTCCGCCGGCAGTACCCCGAGGTCCGGCTGGAGGTGGCGACGACCCAGGCGGTGTTCATCCGGGACGCCATCGAGCACGTGGTGAACGAGCTGGTGTCGGGCGGGGTGCTGGCGTTCCTGGTGCTGTTCCTGTTCCTCCGGAACGTGCGGTACCCCATCGCGATCTCGCTCGCCATCCCGGTCTCGGTGATCGCCACGTTCGTCCTGCTCGACCTCATGGGGGTCACGCTCAACATCATGAGCCTGGGCGGGCTCGCCCTGGGCGTCGGCATGCTGGTGGACAACTCGATCGTGGTGCTCGAGAACATCTCGCGGCTGAGGGAGAAGGGGATTCCCCTCCGCGAGGCGGCTGTCCGCGGCGCGGACGAGGTGCAGGCCGCGATCACCGGCTCGACGCTCACCACCATCGCGGTGTTCGCCCCCATCCTGTACGTCGAGGGAGTGGCCGGCGAGCTGTTCGCGCCGCTCTCGCTTACCGTTTCGTTCGCCCTGCTCGCGAGCATCGTGGTGGCCCTCACCGTGCTGCCCGTGCTCGCGGCCCGCATCGGCGAGCCGGCGCAGGGCACGCCCCGGCTGCCTGTCCGGCTGCTGCGCGCAGCGACCGCGCCAATCGGCCGGCTGGGAGGCCGCCTCACGCGCCCCCTGCTCGACCGGTTCGACGCCTGGTTCACCCGAACGGCCGCCTGGTACCTGGGAGTGCTCGGACGCGCGCTCCGTCACCGTGGTCGGGTGGTCGCGATGGCGGCCGCCTCCTTGATCGTCGGCATCGCGGTCGGCGCGACGCTGGAGCGGGACGTCCTGCCCGATGTCGATCAGGGCGGCTTCACGGTGCGCCTCGAGTTGGCCCGCGGCACGCCGATCGAGCGGACCGACGAGCTCGCGCAGACGATCGAGGCGGTGCTTCGTGCCGACCCCGGCGTCCAGACGGTGTTCACCAGGGTCGGCCGGCAGGGGACGCTGGCCGGGCTCGAAGACGAGGAGAGCGGACTGAACACGGCGGCGCTCGACGTCCACCTCGCGCCGGGAGAGGCCACCCGGGACGTAATCGAGCGGCTGCGCCCGCGCCTTCCCCCGATCTCGGCGGGCGCGCTCGCCATCGAGACCGGGACGGCCACGGCCCTGGGGCGCCTGCTGGGCGGGGAGGAGGCGGACCTCGCGGTCCGCGTGCGCGGCGATGACCTCGACGCGGTCCGCGGCCACGCGCGGGCGGTCGAGCAGCGGCTGCTTGGCCTGCCGGCGGTGACGAACGTCCACCTCGGGTCCGCGGAGGGCCAGCCCGAGATCCGCATCGAGGTGGATCGCGCGCGCGCCGCGTCGTACGGGATCGAGCCGCGCCTCATCGCGCAGACCATCGAGCAATCCATGCGCGGCGCGGTCGCCACGGAGTACGTGGACTTCGACGAGAAGGTGCCCGTGCTGGTACGGCTGCCTGAGGCGGAGCGCCGGTCGCTGGAAACCCTGCGCACCCTCGAGGTGGACGGTGTCCCCCTGCGCGAGCTGGTGACCACGCACGAAGAGGTGGGGCCGGCCGAGGTCAGGCGACTGGATCAGGGCCGACTGGTGGAGGTGCTGGCGGACGTGGCGGGCGGCGGCCTCGACGAGGCGCTCGCGGAGGTGCGGGGCGCGGTCGCCGAAGTGCCGCCGCCGCGTGGCGTGCGGACCGAGATCGGCGGAGCGAACGAGGAGCGCTCGCGGAGCTTCCAGGGCCTCGCGTTCGCGTTCGCCCTGGCGGTGCTGATCGTGTACATGATCCTGGCGGCCGAGTTCGAGTCGCTGGTCCATCCGTTCACCGTGCTGCTCAGCGTCCCCCTCGCCGTCGTGGGCGCCATGGTCGCCCTGTTCGTGGGCGGTGCCGGGATCAACACGATGAGCCTGATCGGGATGGTGATCCTGGTGGGCGTCGTGGACAACGACGCCATCATCATGGTGGACTTCATCAACCGCGCGCGGCGGGAAGGCCTGGCGTTGCACGCCGCGGCGCTGGAGGCCGGCCGCGCGCGCCTGCGCCCCATCATCATGAGCTCCGGGACGACGGTGCTCGGCCTCCTGCCGATGGCCCTTGGCTTCGGGCGCGGGGCCGACCTGCGGCAGCCGCTCGCCCTGGCGGTGATCGGCGGTCTGATCAGCTCGACCGCGCTGACGCTGGTCGTCGTGCCGGTGGCGTATACGCTGTGGGAGGATCTCCGGGGGAAGGTGCACACCAGGGGCGTGCAGCCACACGCGCCGGATCTCGTACAGGAGGCGGCGGTATGAACGAGCAGAAGCGGCAGAAGCGGCAGCACCGGCGGTGCAGGTCCGGCACTGCCCTCACTGCCCTCACTGCCCTCACGGCCCTCACTGCCGCTTGCTCCGGGGAGCGGGGCGCGGAGGCCGCGCCCTCCATCCGCGACTCCGCCGGCGTCCGCATCGTCGAGAACCCGGCGGCCCTGGCGGCGCGGCCCCTCTGGACGGTGGCGGCCGAGCCGACGGTGGAGATCGGGCTGCTCGAGGGCGACGAGGCATATCAGCTTTCGCAGGTGCAAAGCGCCCGGAGGCTGTCGGACGGGCGCATCGTGATCGCGAACGGCGGCACGCAGAACCTGCGCTTCTTCGACGCGACCGGGGCGCACCAGGCCTCCGTGGGACGCGAGGGGGAAGGGCCCGGCGAGTTCAAGAGACTGGGACCGCTGAGCGTACTCCCGGGAGACTCGCTGGCCGCGTACGACTGGAACCTGCGCCGCGTGTCGTACTTCGGTCCGGACGGCACGTTCGTGCGGTCGGTGACGCTCGATTTTCCCGCCGGGTTCCCGACACCCATCGGCCAGTTCGCGGACGGCGCGTGGCTCTGCACCAGGGGCTTCGTCTTCGCACCCTCCGGCGACATGTCCGAGATCGTGCGCGACACCGTGCCGATGCTCGTGTTCGAGCCGTCGGGCGCGCTGCGCGACTCGATCGGGCTGTTCCCCGCGCCCGAGTACTACGTGCGTTCGTCCCGTAACAACGCGTTCGCGACCAGTCTGCCGTTCGGCCGCACGACCGAGGTCGTGGTGAGCGGCGACCGCTTCTACGCGGGGCACACCGAGCGCTACGAGATCGTCCGCTACTCGTCGGCGGGGGTCCCGGACCTGATCCTGCGGCTGGACCGTCCGCCGGCGCCGATCGCGCCCGACGACCTGGCGCGCTACAAGGCCGAGCAGATGGAGGACGCGGACGCGAGCTTCCGCCAGCAGACCGCGCGGAACCTGGAAGAGATGCCCTACCCCGCCACGTACCCCGCCTTCGCGGACGTCGTCACGGACGCGGAGGGGAATCTCTGGGTGCTCGACTATCCGCGCCCCGGCAACGACGAGCGCCGCTGGACGGTGTTCTCGGCCGAGGGACACGCGGTCGGGACGGTGGTCACGCCGCCGGCACTTCGCGTGCTCGAGATCGGCAGCGACTACCTGCTCGGCGTCCGGCAGGACGATCTGGACGTGGAGTACGTGCGGCTCTACAGGCTGGATCGGGCGGGAGCTGGACGCAGATGAGAGGGGCAGAGGGGCAGAGAAGAGGTCGGGGTCTCGCTCCCGTCGGGGCGGGGGGCTGGTAGGGTGATCCGCGTCTCCATCCGCCGCCCGGTTGCCGTGTCGATGGCGTACTTCGCCGTCGCCCTGCTCGGCGTCGCCGCCTGGCGCAACATCCCCATCGAGCTGCTGCCGGACACGGACCTCCCGCAGCTCGTCGTGAGCGCCGAGTGGAGCCGCGCGTCGCCCGAGGCCATGGAGGCGTTCGTCACCGCGCCTCTCGAGGCCGTGGTACAGCAGGTGCGTGGCGTCGAGAAGGTGCGCTCGGTGTCCGACGAGCAGTATGGCCAGGCGCGCGCGCAGATCACGATCGAGTTCGCGCACGACACCGACATGGACTTCGCCCGGATGGATCTCTCCGAGCGGCTGGCCACGTCGGAAGAGGACCTGCCCGAGGGCGTGGTGGGTCCGCGGATCGAGCCGTACGTGCCCGAGGAGTTCCGCGAGCAGCGGCGGCCGTTCCTGCGCTACACGCTCACCGGGCCCTACACGCTGGAAGCGCTCAGGCTGCACGTGGACGACCAGCTGACCCCGGAGCTGCTCCAGCTGGAGGGCGTGGCGGGTGTCGAGGCGTTCGGCGGCCGCGACCGGGTGCTCGAGGTCGTGCTGGACGAGGACCGGATCAACGCCCTGGGACTGAGGCCCCAGCTCGTGTGGCAGCGGATCATGGAGCTCGAGTACGTGAGCGAAGCGGGCATGGTGCAGGACGACGGCCTCCAGCGCACCCTCGCCATCCGCCAGCGGTCCGAGTCGCCGGACGACATCCGCCGCGCCGCGCTGATCGCCGACGGCGAGCGCGTCATCCACGTGTACGACGTCGCCACCGTGCACGACACCTACGAGGAGGCGCGGAGCCTGTACCGCATCGATGGGCAGCCGGCCGTGGCCTTCCAGATCCACA
>DAINBS010000147.1:0-6608 GCA_036732805.1 Gemmatimonadales bacterium
CGGGATGCCGTGCGCCTCGAGCGACTCGGCATCCTGCTCGGCCTGGAGGTCGTCGGAGTAGTCGAAGAGGGGGGTCAGGTGCTGCAGCATGGCACCCTCCGTTGCGTGAGCGACCGTATCGTCGCCGTCGGAGCAGGGGCCCGCCGCGTCACGGCTGGGGTGACCGTCCGGGGCCGTGCCGAGGGGCCCCAGGTTCACGATGCAGGTCCGGGCGCGGGGCGCAACACCGGCACCCGTCAGGGGGCTTCCCCTGTCGCCGTCGCGGGATCACGTTTCAGCGGGTTCTGCCCGTACGTCCGCAAGGAGCGTTCATGAAGTCCCGCATTGTTGTGGCGATTCTGGCACTCGGGCTGGGTGCCGCACAGGCCGAGGCGCAGCAGCTCGCCGTTGGATCCGTCACGACCGGCACCGCGTCCGACCAGGGCACGATGTTCCAGTTCAACGCGGCATCCGCGGGTCTGCTCACGGTCGTGGTCCGCGGCGCGGCCGACGGTGACCTCGTGCTCAGCGTAGGCGACGAGGACGGGCAGCCGCTGGCGGGTGGCCATTCGGATCAGGATCTCAACGGAAGCGCCGGCGCCGAGCAGCTGGTGGTAACGATCCCTCGCGCCGGCTCGTACACCGTGCGGGTCGCATCGTGGGGCGGGACCGTCTCCTTCGAGATCGGCGCGTCGTGGCTGTCGTTCCCGGCGCTCGAGCTGCCGGCCGATCCCGACGGGGCACCCAGCCGCGCCACGCGGCTCACCACCGCTCAGCAGAACAGGCAGGACGCGCTCGACCACGCCACCGGTGACTATTGGGACTGGTACGTGGTCACCGCCGACGGGGCGGGGACGCTCACGGTGGTGACGCGGGCCGAGGAAGGCGACGTCGCGCTCGAGGCCTACCTCCCGGGATCGTTCGGCAACCCCTCGGAGCGGTCGGACTCGGATCTGCAGGGCTCGGGGGGGAACGAGGCGCTGACGCTGGCGGTCACCGCGGGGCAGCAGCTGTACTTCAGGGTCGTGGACATCCGCGGACAGGGCGCGATGTCCTACCGTCTGCAGGTCAGTTTCATACCGGACTGAGCTCCCGGGGAGGCGGGCCGATTCCGTCAACGGCCCGCCTCGACGAGCTCGTCGGCGGAGCAGAGCAGGGCGAGGCGGGTGACGCTTCCGGCGGACCGCGGCGCGGCGGTCGGGAGAACGCCCTCGACTCGCGTCCGGACGCCCGGCTGCGGGCAGGGGTATATTCCCAGATAGAGGTTCTGTTGCTGCCTGCTACTCCCGGACGTCATCCGGGTCCAAGGTTCCACAATGCGCCCCCGCCGCCCCGGCTCCGAATGCCGGTACATCGTCGTTGCCGATGAAGACCGGGCCGTCGTCAACTTCGTGATCGAGACTCTGCTCAACGATGGCCATGCCGTCTTCCAGGCCTATGACGGGCAGACGGCCGTCAATCTCGCGCTTGGGCTGAAGACGTGCGACCTCGTCATCAGCAACACGCGGGTGGGAGGCGTCGCCGGACCGGAGTTGATCGAGGAGCTGCGCCTGTACCTGCCGGATCTCCCGATCGTGTACCTGGCCAATCGGGGGCAGCCGGCGTCCGCGCTCGAAGCCGAGCTTCCGGACGACGTGACCATCCTGCGCGAGCCGTTCACCGCGGAGGAGCTGCGCGGAACGGTGGGTCTGGTGTTGAGCCGGGGGCCGCGCCTGGTCTGACGCACGAGCCGGGCCCACCGGCGCGACAGGTTCGAACGGCGCCGAGGCCGCCCAACCGGCCTACGGCCGGTCCGCGAGGGTGCCGAGCTTGAGGACCGTGCTCCAGTTCCGGCCGGTGCCCCGCGTGCCGAGGTGCTTCTCGATCAGGGCGCTCGTGAGCCGCGACCGGCCGATACCATCCGGATAGACGATGTAGGCGTGCTTGCCCTTGACCCGGACGATTTCGCGTCCGCTGATCGCTTGCTGGAGACCAGACTCGCCCGCGCGGGCCGGCGCCTGCTTCAGGGCCACGACCAGGAGGTGACTCGGGTCGCTGCGGGCCTCCGCGGGGAACGGATTCTGCTCGATGACGGCGTGCCACTCCTTCGCGGTGCGGACGAGGATGTGTGTGTCGAGGCCCAGGCGTTTCCGTGCGGCATGCTCCAGCAGTTGCTCCAGCTGGAGCGAGGTGTGCTTCTCGGCGCGGAACACCAGGTTGCCGCTCTGGAGCAGCGATTGGGCGTCCCGCATGCCGAGGTCGGCGAGGAGACCGAGCAGATCCCGCATCGCCACCTTGTTGTGGCCGGGCAGGTTCACCGCGCGGAGCAGGGCGATGCAGACGGTCATCGCATGCGCCCACATCGATCAGATGGCATCGGACTCCGTGACCTGATAGTGCACCACGGTCGGCTCCCGCTCCAGCAGGTAGCCCTCGTCCTCGGGATAGTACTTGGCCACCGTGACGTCCGCGCCGGCGAAGGCGTGAATCGCGTCGAATGAGATCCAGTAGCTGAGCGTCAGGAAGTGGGCGTGGTCGCCGTCGAGCCGGCGGAACAGCCGCACGCCCCGATTCCCGGGTGTCTGACGATAGTCAGGAATGGCCCGCTCGTGCAGGAACGCCCAGTACGCCTCGTAGTCTCGCGCCGCCGTGACACCATGCCAGATTCGGGCAATCACCAGGACCTCCGTTGGAGCATGACGCGCGTCGCCGATCCTCGGGGCGACGGCGTCAACGGGACCGGTTTAGCCGCGGTCAGCGCGTCCACGGCCGGACTATCCTGAGACGTACTCTTCGGCACCGCGAATACGAGCCCCGGCCCAACCCATCAGTCTCCACGCCCCTGCAAGACACCATGCGGGAAGAACGACCAGGTACAGCCCGATGTGGACGGCGACTGTCAGCGCGGGGATCGCGGGGTGACCGGACCAGCCGGAGACCGCGCCCGACGGCTGTCGCCACATGGCTAGGGACTGCCCAGCTGACGGTTGCCACGACGAGCGTGCCGATGCGCGCGGCGCGAAGGCCGAGCGACTGGTCACCCGAACGCGCGGATGATCGCCGCAATCACCACCGGCAACGCGATCACCACCAGCCAGAAGAGGATCGTCCGCGTCACGGACCGCCTGAGCTCCGACCCGCCGCCGGCGGTCCCCGCCGCATGCCGTACCGCCTGGCGCACCTCGGCCGGCGTCACGGGAAACTGACGCTGGAACTCCTGGATGGTCTCCTGGAGCCGCTGACTCAGCTCCCGCACCCTCGGTGACTCGGGGGGCACCTGAGGAACCGGGAAGACCACGCTGGCCTCCTTTTGCCGGGGTGGTGGATGAGGCGGGGCCTCACCCGACCAACCTACGAGACCAATCGCAATCGGCTACCCCAACCCCCGCCCGCATCCCGCCCCATCCCGCTCATCCCGCCGATCCCTCGATCGATCGATCCGTCGATCCCGCCGATCTTCCCCGTCTTCACGGAACCGGTTAAGATTATGATTCGCTTGCAATTACGGGACTGAATGCCATGCCGACCTACACCTATCGCTGCGTCACTTGCACTCACGAGTTCGCACGCATGGACAAGATGTCCTCGCCCACGCGAACCAAATGCCCCGAGTGCGGGGAGCGTGCCGAGCGTCTGATCACCGGTGGCGCCGGCATCGCTGTGAAAGGTGCCGCACCCGAAGGGTGCGCCGACCCCACGCCGTCCGGCGGCTGCTGTGGCGGTGCGTGCGGCATGAACTGATCGGTCATCCCAGCACGCGCGAGACAGGATCCGTATGCCCACTTACGCGTACCGGTGCCCCAAATGCGGGCACGAGTTCCAGAAGTTTCACAAGATGACCGTGAAGGCCCGCCCCAAGTGCCCGGAGTGCGGCACCACGGCCGTAAGCAAGATCACGGGCGGTGTCGGACTCCACTTCAAGGGATCGGGCTTCTACATCACGGACTACAAGAAGCCGGGCTCCGCGGGCGAGGCGGGCGAATCGGGCAAGGCGGGCGACACAAGCAAGGCGGGCGACACGGGCAAGAAAGACAAGGTCGGCAAGAAGCCGGAGACCAAGCCCAAGAAGGGAACGGACGCCTGACCGCCGGCACGGATCAACTCCGGTCCGCTCTCGAGGCCGCCGCACGCAAGCTCGGCGTGGACGACGTCGAGGTCCGCCTCGACCGCCCGCGCGAGGAATCGCACGGCGACGTGGCCACGAACCTCGCGCTCCAGCTGGCCAAGCCGCTCAAGCGCAAGCCGCGCGACGTGGCCCAGGCCCTGGTGGACGTCCTCGACGCCCCCGCGGGCCTGATCCAGAAGGTCGAGATCGCGGGTCCCGGCTTCATCAACTTCTTCCTGGCCGAAGCCGCGGTCGCCTCCGTCGTTCGCACCATCCTTGCCCAGGGCGCCGGCTACGGCCGGTCGGCGGCCGGCGCGGGGCGGCGCGTCAACGTGGAGTTCGTCTCGGCCAACCCCACGGGGCCGCTCCACGTGGGCCACGGCCGCCAGGCCTGCCTCGGCGACGCCATCGCGTCGCTGCTCGAGCGCGCGGGCTGGATCGTGACGCGCGAGTTCTACTACAATGACGCCGGCACCCAGATCCAGCACCTGGCGCTCTCCGTGCAGGCCCGCATCCGAGAGCGGCGGGGCCACGCCGCCGTGATTCCCGAAGGCGGCTACCACGGCGAGTACATCCGCGACATCGCGACGCGCTACGTCGCCGCCCACCCGGCCGACGCGGACGGCACCGACCTCGATGCCGTGCGCCAATTCGCCGTGCGCGCCCTGCGGGAGGAGCAGGACGGCGACCTCAAGGCGCTCGGCGTCACGTTCGACGTGTACTTCCTCGAGTCGTCGCTGTACGAGCAGGGGAACGTCACGCGGACCGTGGACCGCCTGGCGACGGCGGGCCACACGTACGACCGCGACGGCGCCCTCTGGCTGCGCACCAGCGACTTCGGCGACGACAAGGACCGCGTGATGCGGAAGAGCGCCGACAAGGGTGGCGACTACACCTACTTCGTCCCCGACGTGGCCTACCACGTGACCAAGTGGGAGCGGGGGTTCACCAGGGCCATCAACGTCCAGGGCGCGGACCACCACAGCACGGTGACCCGCGTGCGCATCGGGCTCCAGGCCCTCGAGATGGGCATCCCCGAGGGCTACCCCGAGTACGTGCTGCACCAGATGGTCACCGTGATGAAGGGCGGCGAGGAGGTGAAGATCTCCAAGCGCGCCGGGAGCTACCTCACCCTCCGCGACCTGGTGGACGAGGTCGGCGGCGACGCGGTCCGTTACTTCTTCCTCATGCGGCGCGGCGACTCCCACCTCGTGTTCGACGTGGACCTGGCCAAGCAGCAGTCCGAGGAGAACCCGGTCTACTACGTGCAGTACGCCCACACGCGCATGGCGGGCATCTTCCGCAACGCGGGCGTGGACCCCGACGCGGTGACCGCCGACTTCGGCGATCCTGCGGCCCTCACGGCCGACCTCGAGCAGGACGTGCTCAAGCTCCTGGCCGAGTACCCGAGCGTGGTGGCCCGCGCGGCGGAGGCCCTGGAGCCGCACCGCGTGATCGCGTTCCTCGAGGACTTCGGCCGCGCGGTCAACGCGTGGTACCACCATCACCGCGTGCTCGGCGAACCGGCGCCCGTCGAGCGGGCACGCCTCATGCTCGCGCGCGCGGTCCAGCTCGTGCTGGCGGACGGCCTGACGCTCTTGGGGATCACCGCCCCGGAGAGGATGTAGTGGATGTCTCTGCTGGTGGTCGGCAGCATCGCCCTCGACTCGGTCCAGACGCCGTTCGGCTCCACCGCCGACGCCCTCGGCGGCTCCGCCGTGTTCTTCGCGGCGTCGGGCGCGCTGCTCCACCCGGTGCAGGTGGTGGGCGTGGTGGGCCACGACTACCCCATGGACCGGCTCGAGCATCTGGCGAAGCGGGGCATCGATCTCGCCGGCGTCTCCCAGGTGCACGGCGAGAGCTTCCGGTGGAAGGGCAAGTACTCCTACGACCTCCAGAACCGCGAGACCCTGGAGACGCGGCTCGGCGTGTTCGCCGAGTTCGCCCCCCGGATCCCGGAGCAGTTCCGCGATGCCCGATACGTCTTCCTGGGCAACATCGACCCCGAGCTGCAGCTCTCCGTGCTCGACCAGGTGCACGAGCCCGCGCTGGTGGCCTGCGACACGATGAACTACTGGATCCAGGGCAAGCACGAGGCGTTGATGGCGCTGCTGCGCCGCGTGGACGTGCTGCTCGTGAACGACGCCGAGGCGCGTCAGCTGTCGGGCGACTGGAACGTCTATCGCGCCGCGCGCTGGATCCTGAAGCAGGGCCCGCGCTTCGTCGTGGTGAAGCAGGGCGAGTACGGTGCCGTGCTCGTGGGCAACGACGGAATCTTCTATGTGCCCGCCTACCCGCTCGAGCAGGTGTTCGACCCCACCGGCGCGGGCGACGCGTTCGCGGGCGGGTTCATGGGGCACCTCGCCGCCTCGAACGACACGACGCCCGCCAACCTGCGGCGCGCCATGGTCTACGGTAGCGCCATGGGGTCGTTCGCGGTCGAGGAGTTCTCGGTCCAGCGGTTCGACGAGCTGACGCGGGACCAGGTGCGCGAGCGCGTGCGCGCCTTTGCCGACCTCGTGCGGTTCGACATCCCGCCCGTTCC
>DAINBS010000147.1:6618-7639 GCA_036732805.1 Gemmatimonadales bacterium
TTCCGGAGACCGTGTGACGGACCGCTATCGCCAGGCCGGGGTGGATCTGGAGGCCGCCGACGCCGCCAAGCGGCGCATCGTGGAGTCCATCAAGTCCACCCGCACGGACCTCGCGCGCGGCCGGCTCGGGGCCTTCGGCGGGATGCTCCGCCTCCCGGCCGACATCCCGGACCCGGTGCTCGTGATGAGCACCGACGGCGTGGGCACCAAGGTGCTGGTCGCGATCCAGGCTGGCGTGCACGACACGGTGGGCGAGGACCTCGTGAACCACTGCGTCAACGACATCCTCGTCCACGGTGCGCGGCCGGTTGCGTTCCTCGACTACATCGCCGTCGCGGAGATGGACGTCGAAGCCGTGGCCGGCCTCGTGGAGGGCGTGGCGCGCGGGTGCCGCGCCCATGCCATGACGCTCGTGGGCGGCGAGACGGCCCAGCTGCCGGACCTCTACCACCCCGGCCACTACGACCTGGCGGGCACCATCGTTGGAGTCGTGTCGGAAGCGGCTGCCCTGCACGGCGACCGCGTGCGGCCGGGGGACGTCCTGCTGGGCTACGCCGCGAGCGGTCTCCACACCAACGGGTACACGCTCGCGCGCAGGATCGTGTTCGACGACCTCGGGCTCGACGTGGCCAGCCACGTGCCCGCGCTGGGGACCACGGTGGGCGAGGCGCTGCTCGCCGTGCACCGGTCCTACTGGACCGCGCTCTCGCCGGTGCTGGACCGCGTGCACGCGCTCGCCCACATCACGGGCGGCGGCATTCCCGGCAATCTCTCCCGGTCGCTGCCTGACGGGTGCGCCGCCGAGGTCCGCTTCGGCAGCTGGCCCGTCCCGCCGGTGTTCACCTGGATGCAGCGAGCGGGGCGCGTGGCGCCGGACGAGATGGACCGCGTGTTCAACAACGGCGTCGGCATGATTGCCGCCGCCGCGCCGACGGCGGTGCCTGTGCTCCAGCAGGCGGCGGGGGCGGCGGGCGTGGACACCTGGGTCATCGGCGACGTGGTGGCGGGCGACGGCGAGGTG
>DAINBS010000148.1:0-7607 GCA_036732805.1 Gemmatimonadales bacterium
CGGTCGCCCTCCAGGTGGCCGACCGCCTGGTTGTAGGCGCGGAGGTGGTCCACGTCGAGCAGGGCGATGCCCACCGGCACGCCCATGCGGTGCGCGCGCCGCAGCTCCTCGGCCGCCATCTCGTCGAACACGCGGCGGTTGGGGATGCCGGTGATGCCGTCCACCCAGTCTTCGCGCCGCCGGTCGGGCGTCACGTCCCGGGCCACGGCGTACATGAGGCCCGTTTCGGGATCCGGGTAGCACGTCCACGAGATGGTCTTCCACGTCCCGTCCCGGGCCTGGTACCGGTTCTCGTACGCGAAGGTGATGGTGCCGCTGGACAGCCGGCGCGTCTCGGCGACGGTTTCGGCGCGGTCGTCGGGGTGGACGAAATCCACGAAGGGGCGCGACAGCAGTTCCTCGCGGGTGTATCCGAGCACCCGTTCCCACGCGCGGTTCACCTTCACGAAGTAGCCGCGCGCGTCGGCGATGCAGAGCATGTCGATCGCGTAGTCGAAGAACCGTTCGAGGTCGAACTGGTCTGGGACCGGCGGACGGGGCACGGGTGGGCGGCTCCGGGCGTGAGACGGCTGCTCTGAATACCGCATGGCGGGGCGTGCCGGTCAAGGGCCGGTTGGCAAACGCCGGTCCATCTTGTGATACTCCACGCATAACGGGGATGGGGGTGGCGGGTGTTCGTGCTCGTGTTGAATTGCGGTTCGTCCACGGTCAAGTTCCAGGTCATCGAAACCGACGATCAGCGGATCGCGGCAGACACCGACCGCCGCCTGGCGCGCGGGCTGGTGGAGCGCGTTGGCGGGCATGCGCTGATCACGCTGCAGGCGGGGGACGGCCCCCTCGAGCGGCACGCCGAACCGGTGCGGGACCATCGCGCCGCGATCGACCTGGTGCTGCGGTGGCTGGTGTCCAGCGGGGCCAACGTCGATTCCATCAAGTCGCTCGGCGACATCCACGTGGTGGGCCATCGCGTGGTGCACGGGGGCGAGCGGTTCCGGAAGTCGGTGCTCATCGACCAGGAAGTGGCCGACGGCATCGCCGAGTGCATCGAGCTGGCGCCACTCCACAACCCCGCCAACCTCAAGGGCATCGGGGCCGCGGTGGCGCTGCTCGGCGAGGGCGTCCCGCAGGTGGCCGTGTTCGACACCTCGTTCCACGCCACGATGCCGGAAACGTCGTACCTGTACGGCCTGCCCTACCAGCTCTACCGCCGTCACCGGATCCGCCGCTACGGGTTCCACGGCACCTCGCACCGCTATATCGCGTACCGGTATCGGCGAATGCTGGGCCTCGCGAAGGAACAGGTGCGCATCATCACGCTGCATCTGGGCAACGGCTGCTCGGCGTGCGCCATCAAGGAGGGCGCGTCGTTCAACACGTCCATGGGGTTCACGCCGCTCGAGGGCCTCATCATGGGGACCCGGGCCGGCGACGTCGATCCGTCGCTGCTGGAGTACCTCGCGGTCAAGGACGGCCTGTCCCTGTCCGAGGTGGACGTCATGCTCAACAAGCAGTCGGGCCTGCTCGGCATCTCGGGGCTCACGAGCGACATGCGTGACTTGCTGGCGGAGGCGGCGGAGCATAACGACCGCCGGGCCGAGCTGGCGATCGCCATGTTCTGCCAGCGGGTGAAGCGCTACGTGGGCGCCTACTACGCGGAGATGGGCGGCGCCGACGCCATCGTCTTCAGCGGCGGCATCGGCGAGAACGCCGCGCCGGTGCGCGGCCGGGTGTGCCAGGGCCTCGAGGCGTTCGGGCTCACGCTCGACGAGGAGCGCAACGGCCGCATGAACGGTGGCGCCGAGGGCGAGATCTCCGTCGACGGCGCGCGCCTGAAGGCCTACGTGATCCCGACGAACGAGGAGCTGCTCATTGCCCGGGACTCGTACCGGGTGGTGACGAAGACTCCGCACCCGGCGGTGGCCCCGCCGCGCGTGAGTCGGGCCTTGCGGGAGGCACCGGTGTTCTAGCGAGACCCCACTGCTCGATGACGCAGAGCGGGCCCAGGCTTTCGCCGGGCCCGCTCTGCGTAATCGGAGCGGTGGGATTTGACCGGACTGCCCCGAGCCGTAGGCGAGGGGCGACGGAAAGACGGCCACGGCTCGACGGCGCAGAGAGGGTCCGGCGGAAGTCAGGGCCCTCTCTGCGTAGTCGGAGCGGTGGGATTTGAACCCACGACCCCCTGCTCCCAAAGCAGGTGCGCTACCGGACTGCGCCACGCTCCGAAGTGGTGAAAACGTAATCAGATACACGGCCTGCCGCACCTCTGCCCCGCCCTGCCTGGTGTACGTAAGTGTGTACGTTCGCGCGCGCGCCCTCCAACCTACGTTCGGGCTCAAACCCCTTGGGGCGAAAGTTGGAAGTTCGGGCCCTCATGCCTGCTTGGCCTCGTGCAGTTCGGCCGGGTGCTCGACGACGTGCACCATGCTGGCCACGTCGGCCTGCTGGTAGACGGTCTGGAGTGTGTGCGGCCCGGCCCAGCCCCCGGCCGCCGCCACGTCCACGGCCGAAAGGTGCTTGCGCGCGGTCGCCCACGAGCGCCGGAACGCGTGCCAGCCGCCGCCGGGGATGTGGTCGAGTTTGGCCAGCCGTTCCGCGCGCTTGAGCCAGTCGTCGGCGACGTGGCGAGAGGTTGGGCGCACCGGGTCGTCGGCGCACGGGAACAGGGGCGCATCGCCGATGTGGGGGCGGTCCGTCAGCAGCCGCCGGATGGCGGCGTGCGCCTCGCGGTTGAGCGGGCCACGCGCTCGGTGCGTTGCTTGTCGTGCTCGGCGCGCCAGCGGAGCGACGGGGCCACGGCCCCCGTCGCCGGGTCGCGGTACTTCGGCAGGAAGTCGCCGTCGCGGAGCGCGATAATCTGCCCGATGCGCCGCCCGGTGTGATAGGCGAGGTCCAGTAGCGTGAGCAGGTAGGACGGACAGGGGACTCGGTGGCCGCCACGACGGTCGAAGTCTGGGTGAGCGAAACGCGGCCCCGCGGACAGGGTGGCGGGTGCCGCGGGGCAAGACACGCTTCTACTACGCCCGTTCCTGGGAGAACTGGCCCTTCACGAGCGGCTACATTACAGCCCGCTCGACGGCCCATTCCTGAGGTCTCACCATGCGTTCAGCGTCCGTCGCAATCGCAGCCCTTTGTCTGGCCCTGCCCGGGGCCCTGCGCGCCCAGGAAGCCCAGGCCCCCCCGGCACACCGAGGTTTCTGGGTCGCGTTCGGACTCGGCGGGGGCTCCAACCTCGCGGACTTCCCCGCGCCAGCAGCCGGGGGGTACGTTCGGCTGGGCGGCACCATCAGTCAGAAGTTCCTGATTGGCGGGGAGATCTCGAGCTGGCTCCAGCTCAGCCTGATCAACAACTTCACCGAGAGCGGGATGACCGTGGTGGCGCTCTTCTATCCTGCCGCGCGGGGCCTGTTCCTCAAGGGCGGCGCGGGGTTCGCCGGTTGGACGAGCGACGCCGGATCGACCACCTCCACCACGACGGCGGGCGGGTTCGCCGGCACCGTGGGCGTGGGCTATGACCTCCGCATCGGGTCGAACCTGTATCTCACGCCGAACGTGGACTTCATGTATCACACGTTGGAAAGCGAGAGCGCCGTCTTCGACGGCATCTCCTCCGGGCCGATACTGATGTTCACGCTGGGACTCACCTGGCACTAGACCACGACGATGCCGCACGGGCGGCGGGATGGGGATGAGGCGATGAAGGGCACGACGATCACCTGGAAAGACGGCGCATACCGGGTCCCCGACGACCCGATCATCCCGTTCATCGAAGGCGACGGCACCGGGCCGGCGCGGTGCGGCACGGCATGGGTGAACCGCCCTCGGGCAACCGGGGGCGGTTCCGCACCGGGTCAGCAGATCCAGCGATCAGACCGCCCCTCCGAGGCAGCCGACATCCGCTGCCACTGGTCCGGTGGACCTTCCCGACCCTCGGCTTGCGCCGCTCGGATCTCAGCCATCAGGCGATTCCAGAGCCGCAAGCGTTCAAAGCACTTCGTATCCCACTCCCGAAGCGCGCCGCGGATCTCCTCCTCGTAGCGTTCAATCCCCCAGAGGGCGACCGAGGATGAGATGGTCTTGTAGTAGCCCCTCATGCTCTCTTCCCAGCCTCTGCTGACCCACGGGGCCGCGATGGCCTTGATCAGGAGTGTGTCCCTAAACACACGGGACTCGACGGAGTCGGGGTTCTGGGCAAGCAGAGCAAACAGTGCCATGAATGCCCTTGACGACTCAATGGACCTCCGCAAGCTGAACGTGACCGCATACAGCGTCGCGTTGGCGCAATCAGGGTGACATATCGCGTTGAGTCCCACCTCGAGGTCATGCACTTCCGACGATTCCACGACAGTGATCCCGCTGAGTTGTCGCAGCGTTGAGCGGACCACGGAGGCCAGCCGCCCGCTCGGGTCCGTTGCAGCAATGGCGACACGGATGTCCTCGGAGGTGGTTTGCGGGAGCACGGTCCGTGGCCAGGCCACCATGACCAGAACGGGCACCAACAGGAGGGATCGCATAGGAGCTACTCTACCTTCGGGGAAAGTGGGCGCCAGCCATCTCAGCCCTGGGTGAACCCGCGGCTCGGCAGCCTCCGCCAAGGCGGACACGCAAGGTCGGTTGAATCGACGAATGCCGAGCCGCGGCCTCGATCGCATTCAGGCGCGCGAACGGGTCGTCCCTCAGCGCCGCGCGAGCAGGGCCTGGAACCGCGGCAGGGCCCGCAACGAGTCGAGGTCGGGGTCCTTGTCCACCCAGTCCGGGTTCGCGAAGCCGACCTTGAACGCGTCCTCGAGACAGTCGATGGCACGGTCCGGCTCGCCTTCCAGCGCGTACAGGCACGCCACGTTGTAGCACACGCCGGCGTCCTCGGGGTCGGCGGCGAGCGCACGCTGGGCCCACTCGAGCCCCTCCTCCTTGCGCCCCAGCCGGCACGCGCTCACCGCGCACATGGTGGCGGCCCGCGGATCGTCGGGATTCAGCTCGAGGTGATGCCGCCCGGTGTCGTACGCCCGACGGTACGCGGCCTCCGCCTCACCGGCGTTCCCGCTCGCCTGGAGTGACTGCGCGGCAAAGAAGCGCGCCTGGTAGTCGTCGCGCACCCGTGCCGCCTCTTCGAACATCCGCGCCGCGTCCTTGAGGAGCCCCTGCTGGAACAGCGCGCGGCCGTAGAAATACCGCGCCTCGAACAGCAGGGGGTCCAGGCGGATGGCCTGCTGGAACCGCTCCACCGCTTCCGGGACGCGCCCCAGCTGGTACAGGGCAAAGCCGCGCGACGACTGCGCCTCCGCGAGGTGCGGCGCCAGCTCGAGCGCGCGGGCGCTCGCGTGGTCGGCGGTCTCGAGGTCTCCCGCGAGGCCCGGATAGTACATGTGCAGCAGCGAACAGCTGTCGGCGATGCCGCACCACGCGAGCGCGTAGCCGGGGTCGATCGCGACCGCCTGCTCGAACATCTGCCGCGCGTACTGCAGGCTCTTCTTCCGGTTCAGGCGGAAGTACTGCCGGCCGCGCAGGTAGAAGTCGTACGCGTTCACGTGCGGCGTGGCCGGGTGGACCATGGCCCGGTCGCCGCGGTCGGCCAGCAGCACCTCGAGGGCGCCCACGATGCTGCGCGCGATGTCGTCCTCGATGGCGAACACGTCTTCGAGCTCCCGGTCGTAGCGCTCCGACCACCGGTGATAGCCGTCGGCCACGTCGATGAGCTGGGCCGTGACCCGCAGCTGCTTGCCCGCGCGACGGACGCTGCCCTCGAGCACGACCCCCACCCCGAGCCGCCGGCCCACCTCCCGGACGTCGAGGCGGGTGCCCTTGAAGGCGAAGGCCGAGGTGCGCGCCGCGACGCGCAGCTCGGGCAGGCGGGCGAGCGCCGTGGTGATCTCTTCGGCGATCCCCTCGGCGAAATAGTCGGTCTCCGGATCGCCGCTCATGTTCGTGAACGGCAGCACGGCAATGGAGCGCCCGGCCGTGACCGCCGCGCCGGGCTCGCGCAGCGCGGCGGCAAACTCGTCCGCACTGCCGAAGCGGTCGGCCGGCAGGCTCGCCAGGGCGCGCGTGATGGCGCGCTCGACGTGCAGCGGCGCCTCCGGCCGGACGAGCCGGAGGCTGGGCACGGCGCCCGCCGCCTTGCGCGCGAGTACGGCGAGCGTCGTGGGGCCGGTGAACGGCGGCTCTCCGGCCAGCGCCTCGTACAGCACGCACGCCAGCGCGTACACGTCCGTCCGCCCGTCGATGGGCTCCGCGGCCGCCTGCTCGGGACTCATGTACGCCGGCGTGCCGACGGCGAGTCCGGACTCGGTGAGGCGGTCCGCCCCGAACGCCTCGATCGCGCACGCCATGCCGAAGTCGGCCACCACCGCGTGGCCGGCCTCGAGCAGCACGTTCTCGGGCTTGATGTCCCGGTGCACCACGTTGTGGCTGTGCGCGTAGCTCAGGGCGTCCGCCACCTCGCACGCGATCCGCACCGCCTCGTCCACGGGAAGCGGCCCTTCCCGCTCGAGCCGCCCCCGCAGCGATTCGCCCTCGACGTAGGGCATCACGTAGAAGAGAGCCCCGCCGGCCTCGCCGGAATCGTGGACGGACAGGATGTTGGGGTGGGTGAGCCCGGCGGCGATGCGGACTTCCTGGAGGAAACGCTCGGCGCCGAGGGTCACGGCGATCTCGCGCCGGAGCACCTTCAGGGCAACAAGCCGGTCGTGCCGGAGATCCCGCGCGAGATACACCGACGCCATCCCGCCGCGACCCAGGAGGCGCTCGACGGAGAACCGGCCTGAGAGGTCACGGTTGAGTCGCTGACTCGTATCGGACATCGCGACCCTCCTCCCGTTCAAGCTACGGGACCGATCACCCCGGAGCCAACCGGCGGCGCCGCGCCGCGTTCACTTCCCCGTCGTGACGGCCTCGGCCGGCGCGACTCCCTGGTCCACCAGCCGGTAGTCCAGCTCGCTGCCGCGAACGCTGTGCGGCACCAGGTACACCCCGAGCATCACGGTTGCCGCCGCGAGGGTGGCTCCCCGCACGCGCCGCGGGCCCGCCCGCGCGCGGTGGATGACGATGGCGGCCACGAGCCACACTGCCCACATGATGAGCGTCTTGTCATCGGTGAAGTCGCTGCCGAACGGGAATCCCGCCCAGAGCTGCTCGAAGGCCAGCTTCTGCACGATGGGACCCAGGACGAGACCACCCAGCGTGAGCGCCCCCAGGGTGATGACCACGAGGCGGCGCAGCCCCTCGGGCGCCCAGATCGCACCCAGACCCGCGCGGGTCCCCACGAGCAGCGCCGTGAACATCAGGATGATGTGCGGCAGGAGCAGCCACGCCGGAACGGGGTTCTTGAAGCGCATGACCAGGGGACCCCCGGCGTCCGGCAGCCGCGTCTCCCCGGCCGTGGTCTCCAGGATCACCGTGTACTCGAGCTTGCCGGCGGCCGGCTGGCGCGGCAGGTAGCCCACGAGCCGGTTGCCCTCGGCCGCCATCGGAACACGCTGCCAGTCGTCGTCGCTGCGCAGGCGGCGGTATTCGATCGCGCCGCCCACGATCGAGGGCGCCTTGGGGAGGCTCACGGCGCGCTCGGCAGTGGAGACGCCCGACCGCGGGAGCGGTCTGCTCGACGTGGCGCT
>DAINBS010000149.1:0-7573 GCA_036732805.1 Gemmatimonadales bacterium
CATGCCGCCCGCGCCGAGCTCACGCTCGATGCGGTAGCGGTCGGACAGCGCCGTGGTGAGACCTTCAGCGATACCGGTCATGAGGTGCGCAAGATGCGGTCAGTAAGCAGCAGGCGCCAGCGCGGCGTCCTTCAGAACGCCGGCCCCCTTGGCCCATTTCACCGAAGAAGCCGCAGCGCCACCCTCCGGAACTCCACCGGCTGGCCCTCGCCCTGCAGGGCGATGTAGCCCGACCGGAGCGGACGGCCATCCACCTTCTGCGCCGGGTCGTACCCGTTGACGACGCCCCCCCCGATCCGGGGCGCCGAGTAGCGAAGCACCGTGTCGCCGTCCACGATGTGCGTGATCAGGGAATCGCCCAGCACGATCGCCTCCGCACGCACCCAGCCGTCGCCCTCGTAGGTGCGCGACGTCGAGTTTACGCAGTGGTCGGACACGGGCCGCCCGTCCATGCTCACGTCGGTCCCGGGCGAGCACATGTTGGCGGTGGGGCGCGGGTGGCCGTCCCCCAGCCCGGCCAGCAGCTGCATCTCGACTGAGATCGGGAAATCCTGGTCCCGGGACACGGTGCGCGGATCCTGCGCGTGCAGCATCACGCCGCTGTTCCGCCGCGCCCACTCCGGGAGGTCCGGAAGCCAGTCGCCGACGATCCGGTACTCGACGATGAGGTGATAGCGCGAGAAGGGCCGCCCGTAGTAGAGGTGGCCAAACTGTCCGTCGAACGCCCCGTAGCGGTCGTACCTGACCGTCAGCACGCCGTCTTCCACACGGAAGGTCTGCGCGGTATCCTCGCCCACCGCGTGCCCCGCGATCTTGACCACCCAGTTCGAGAGGTCGCGGCCGTTGAAGAGCTCGATCCACGCGCCATCGGCCGGGCGCATCGCGCATCCCGGCGCGAGCAGGAGGGCCGCGAGGGCGGCGGCGAGGCGCTCGTTCTGGGTCATTGAGCGAGCCGCGCCGCGACGTCGGTGAACCAGTTGTCCACCCACACGATCGGGATCGTGCGGCCAGCGACGGCGAGGCGACGCGGAGCCATGAAGAGGAACGAGCCGCCATCCGGGGCCGCCGCGTAGCCCTGATGGAAGGCATCGTACACGTACCCCGATACCCCGAACAGCGGCACGAGCCTGCCGACGCTGAACGTGGGTCCTGGCTGCACCTCGGCCGACACGAGGCGTGGCTCCGGGTCGACGTAGAACAGCTCCCGGCCGTTGGGAGACCAGATGGGGGAGTCGCCGCCACCGTTCGACACCTGCCATCGGACGGCGGTGGTGTTGGGGAACGGACGCACATACACCTCGTTCGTGCCCGACTCGTTCGACGTGTAGGCGAGCCAGCGCCCGTCCGGCGAGATCGCGGGATGCAGCTCGGTGAAATCGCTGGCCACCAGCTCCACCGTGGAGTCGCCGTCGAGGCGGATTCCCACGAGGTCACCCGCCCCACGGACGGCGTTGTCGGTCCGCACGACCACCCAGCGGCCGTCGGGTGACCAGGTGACCTCCTGGACCATACGGTCAATGCTGGCCAGGAGGCGGTCCGGGCCGCTGCCGTCGGCGGGGCGCGCGTACACCGCGCTGGTGCTGGCGCTGTCGCGGACGTACGCCACGAGGTGCCCATCGGGTGACCACGCGGGTCGCCGGTCCCGGTTGCCGAACGTGAGGCGCGTGAAGGGACCTCGCTCCATCTGCTTGACCCAGATGTTGAGGCCGCCCCCGGATCCGACGCCCATGGCCGCGCGCCGGCCGTCGGGCGCGAGCGCCAGCGAGTTGAACTCTCCGCCCCACGCCGTGTCGATCGGCGCGACCGCCCCGTCGCGCCTGACCCGGACCACCGTGTTGCCGGGCCCGCTGCCACCCCCCCGCACATAGACCAGCGATCCGGACGCCGACCAGGTGAGCAGCGCGAAGCCGCCTTCGGCTCGTACCTCCACGTCCTCGAGGACCGCCACCGCCTCACCGGTGATCTCGAGCCGGTCGAGGTCAAACGGCGCCGCCATGGCCACGCCGTCGCGGCGCACGTACAGCAGGCGTCCGTTCGGCAGATACCAGGCCTGTGCGACATCGTCGAACAGGAGCTTGTGGGTGCCCGTGCGCAAATCCAGCACGTGGATGCTGATCGCGACGCACCCTGACGAGCATAGCTGAAACAGGACGCCGCGCGCTCCGGGCAGGGGCACGGGGTGGCCGATCCCGCCGCCGCTGAGCGACGTGTCCGTGGTGGCCGCCGTGCTTGCGCCCCCGGAGGCGTTCACCCGGCGCAGCCCGACCAGCGTCGGGGTCACGTACACCAGCGTGCCATCGTCGAGCCAGGCGGCGCCGCCGTACCCGATGGCGACGGAGTCCGCGATCGTGATCGTGGCACCGCCGCTCGGCCGCACCTTCTTGAGCCGTCCATCGGCGACGAAGGCCACCCACTCGTTGTCCGGGGAGAAGACCGGGTTCTGCGCGCGCTCGGTGCCGGGGATCGGCGTCGGGTTGAGCTCGCTGCGTCGCTTGACCCAGAGCAGGCCATTCTGGCGATTGTCCTTGAAGACCAGCATCGAGCCGTCAGGGGACAGGGACATGGCCGGGTAGTCCGTGACCAGCCGGGCGCTGTCGCCGAGCGAGATGTACTGGAGCGTGGTGGGCTGCGTCTCCGCGCCTCGCGCGCGGAGCCAACCCCAGGCCGCAAGGGCCGTAGCGATGATCCCGAAAGCGGCGAGCGCGGCAATGAGGGCGGGCCGGCGGGCGGGCGGGCCGGCGGGCCCGAACTCCGGCGCGCCGACCTGCCGGCCCGACGTCGCGCCGAAGCCGGGGGTCACCAGCGCCTCGGCGAACTCGCTGGCGCGCTGGAACCGGTCGGCCGGCAGCTTGGCCAGCGCCTTCAGCACCGCGGCTTCCACGTGCGGCGGGATGGTCCGGCGTTGGAGTGTGAGGCTCCTCGGCTCCTCCGTCAGCACCCGGGCGATGATCGCCTGCGCCGTCGGGCCCGCAAAGGGCGGTTCCCCAGTCAACATCTCGTACGCGACGCAGCCGAGCGCGTAGACGTCGCTCCGCGCCGTGATCTCGCGCTCGCCCATGGCCTGCTCGGGACTCATGTAGTGCGGTGTCCCGAGGCTCATCCCCGTCTCGGTCATGCGCGTCCCGCCGTCCGAGCGGGAGACCGCCAGCGCGATGCCGAAGTCCGCCACCAGTGCCCGGCCGTCGTGCAGCAGGATGTTCTCGGGCTTGATGTCCCGGTGGATGACCCCGTGTCGGTGCGCATAGTCCAGGGCGTCCGCCACCTCCCGCGCGACCCGTAACGCCTCGTCCAGGGGCAGCTGCTTCTCCCGGGCCAGGCGGTTCCGCAGCGACTCGCCCTCGACGTACGGCATGACGTAGTAGACGACGCCCGCGGCCTCCCCCGAGTCGTGCAGCCCCAGGATGTGGGGATGCTGGAGGTTGGCCGTCGTCTTGATCTCGGCCAGGAAGCGCTCACTGCCCAGGATCGCCGACAGCTCGGGGCGCAACACCTTGAGCGCCACCTTGCGGTCGTGCCGCACGTCGTACGCGAGGTAAACCGTGGCCATGCCGCCCTGGCCCAGCTCCCGCTCGATGCGGTAGCGGTCGGCGAGGGCGGTAGCGAGGCGGGTCGGGTCGGTGCTCACTTGGCGATCATCTCCGCGACGAACACGTCGCTCTGCCGGTCCTCGATGGCGAAGTAGAATCGGCTGCCGTCGGTGGCGAAGTCTCGGCGGTCGGCGAGGGCAGCAGCCAGGCGGGTGTTGGCGGTGTTGCTCAACGGCCCCCCGCAACCGTGAAGAGCGCGGAGGTGTAGCTCCAGGCCGTGCAGGCGTACACCTGCGGGTCGTCGGCCAGCGAGATGCTGAGGATCACGAAGGCAGGGACGTCGGTCCGCCGATGACGCTGTCGGGGGTCACCGGCTCGAGCGATGAGGCGCCCAGCGGGCTGCGGTAACAACGCGGAGCCCGGCCTTTCTCCTGTCCGCAGACGAAGAGCGAGAGGATCGGGGAAGAACGCAACCGAGGTACGCTGCACGCTGGGCGCTTCTCAGACATTGAACCGGATGCTCACGATGTCTCCATCCGCCACGAGGTAGTCCTTGCCCTCGACCTGGAGCTTCCCGGCATCCCGGACGCCGGCCTCGGAGCCGTACTCCATGAAGACGGGGTAGGGCATGACTTCAGCGCGAATGAAGCCGCGCTCGAGATCGGAGTGGATCCGGCCGGCCGCCTGGCGGGCTTTCGTGCCGCGGCGGATGGGCCATGCCCGGACCTCGTCTTCGCCGACCGTGAAGAACGACACGAGGTCCAGCAGGCCGTAGGCGGTCTGAATGAAGCGGGTCAGGGCCGGTTCGCCAAGTCCCAGGTCCTCGAGGAAGGCCGGGCGGTCGGCCGGGTCCATGCGCGCGATCTCGGCCTCCACGCTGGCCGAGAGGACGAGCCCGGCCGCATGCAGCTCCGCGAGCCGGGCGACCACGGAGGCTGGCAGGGGCTCGGCCGCCTTCCCTTCGGGGCGATTCAACGCCACGAGCAGCGGTCGGTCCGTGAGCAGGCCGTAGCCCCGGAGATACTCCCGCCTGAGCGTCTCGGACGGGAGCGACCGGATCGGGTGCTCCTGCTCGAGGGTGCCCTTCATCAGCTCGAATGCCGCCAGCTCGAGGGCATCGGGCTTGTCCTTCTTGGCGCGGTCCAGCCGGCGCTCGACGATCTCGAGATCCGCGAGCACGCACTCCGTGTGGAACGCCTCGAGGTCCCCGGCCGGATCGGGGTCGGTGTCGAGCGCCGGGTTCGGGAACGCGCGCAGGACCAGGCAGAGGACTTCCTGGTCGCGGATCTGCTGGAGCGCCTTGCGTGACAGGCCCTTGCGGTCGGCGCCGTGCTCCCCGGGGACGTCGCAGAAAACGATTTCGGCGTACGTGGTCTTCTTGGGGGAGAAGATCCGGCTCAGCGCGTCGATCCGTGCGTCCGGCACCTTGACCGTGCCCAGCCGCAGCTCGCCGCCGTAGCCCGTGGGCACGTCGAGCCCCGTCATCGTGTTGAAGACGGTCGTCTTGCCCGAACCGGCGAAACCAACGAGTCCGACTTTCATGCCTCGGCTCTCTGGTGCAGCGAGCAAGGGCCAGGGTGCAGCGGACCTCCCCGGTCATCGGAGCCCCGCTGCACCCTGCCCACTGCACGTTGCACGGTTGTTGACACGCCGCACGGCCGTTGTGTCACGCGACCTCGGCCCCGCACACCACCCGGTCCCGCCCCGCCGCTTTTGCCTGGTACAGCGCCTCGTCCGCGGCGCGGAGCAGGGCATCGAGATCGTTGACGGCCGGAGTCTGCTCGGCGACCCCGATGCTGCACGTGAACCGGATGGGCGTGTTCCCGTGCGGAATGGTAAGGGCCGCGACGTCGCGGCGCACGCGTTCCGCCACGACCATCGCCTGCGCCACGGTCGTCTCCGGGAGCAGCAGGGCGAACTCCTCGCCGCCCAGCCGCCCCGCGGTGTCGGCCCGCCGCGCCGCATGACGCAGCGTCTCGGCCGCCGCGCGCAGGGCGGCATCCCCCCCCGCGTGCCCGTAGGTGTCGTTGATCCGCTTGAAGTGGTCGATGTCCATCATGAAGAGGGCGAGGCCACGATGGTACCGGCGAGCCTGGTCGCTTGCGGCCGTGCCGATCTCGACGAAGGCCCGTCGGTTGGCGAGGCCCGTGAGCTCGTCGGTGTGCGCCTGCTCCCGGACGCGGGCGTAGGCCTGCTGCAGTTCGTAGGACAGCTGGAGCGTCCGGCGCAGGAAGAACCCGAATCCCCGCATGCTCCTGAGCGCGGCGGCGAGGTAGAGGGCGCCCCCCACCGCCATGATCCGCAGCTCGGTCGCCTCCTGGAACGCGAACCCGATCGTGGCCGGGAGCATGAGGGTGCAGATGGCGACGCCCGCCGCCACCGCGTGCGCCGAGTACGTGGCCACCGCGCCACCGGCCACGCCCATCAGGAAGAAGTACACGATGGCCTGATGGACGGGCGAGTGGTCCGGCATGATGAGCCAGGCGCCGCCCCCCCAGGCCAGCGTGACCGCGGCGATGGACCCCACGAACACCCGCTCCCACCAGACCATCGCCTCGGGGCCGGGGCTCCGCCGGGCGAACAGGGCGGCCAGGGTGATGCGCACCAGGGTGATGGCCGTGATGGCCGCGAGCCAGGTGACGAGGTGGCGGTGCGGGGTCACGTCCCAGAGCACCCAGCAGACGGCGCCTGCGGCCACGAGGCTCAGCAGCTGGGCCGGGGGGGCCTGACGGAAGACGATCCGGACCTCTTCGGCGCGGATGTGGGACTCCAGCGAGTTGGCCGCCGGCCACGCGCCCGTGATCCGCTGTCCCAGGGAAACGCGGGTCACGGAGTGCGGCGTGCCCCGTCCGGGCGGCGTGCGGCGTGCGGCATGCTGGGTCTCATCTGGCCGATCCCGTGGCTCCTGTTCACCGTCTGGGCTGGTCTGCGTTTGGCGAAGCCTGATGCCGCACGTCCGGCTCCGGCCGATCCCGCGTGCGTCAGGGTGTCGGACCGGCAGGGTAAAATGTCGCAGGTGGGGGCAATTCGCGAGGGACGGCCCGTCCTGGAGCGCGCCGTCGCGGGGGGCGCCCGGCCCAACATCGAGGGGCGCGCCCGCGTACGTTGAGAGGGCCGCGCGCCGCGGCCGTCTCGATTTCCCCGGACCGCGAGCAAGGCATGCGACCCTGCGCTCCCGCCGTTCTGCTCCTCCTTGCGCTTCTCCAGGTGGCGCCGGCCGCCGCGCAGGACCCGGGGCCACCGGCCGATCAGGGCCTGCTGGTCTTCCTGGACTGCAACGCCGACAACTGCGACTTCGACCACTTCCGCCGCGAGATCGGCTGGGTGAACTGGGTGCGGGACCGCGAGGATGCCGATCTGCACCTGCTGATCACCGCGGAGGAGACGGGCGGCGGCGGCTGGCGCTACACCCTCGACTACCTGGGCCGCCGGGCGTACACGGGCATCCAGAAGAGCCTGACCTACGTGTCCGACCCCACCGCCACCGATCCCGAGGTGCGGGACGAACTGACGCGGACGATGGCCCTGGGCCTCGTGCAGTTCGTCGAGACGACGGCCGTGGCCCCCCGCCTCGCGGTGGTCTACCAGGCGCCGGCCGTACCCGTGCTCGCGCGCGACGCGCGGGATCCGTGGAACCTGTGGGTGATCGAGCTGGGCGCGAACGGGTCAATCGAAGGGGAGGCGCAGCAGAACCTGTACGAGCTGGAGGGGTCCATCACGGCCAGCCGGGTGTCCGAGGCCCTGAAGGTCGTGCTCGATCTGGACCTGGAGTACGTGCACGAGCGGTTCGAGCTGGAAGACTCGTCGGTCGTGACGAGCACGTCGGAGGACTACCGGGTGGACGGGCTGCTCGTGTGGAGCCTGGGCCGCCACTGGTCGGTCGGGGGGAGTGCGAGCGCCGACCGCTCGACCTTCCTGAACCGCGATCTGGCCCTCGCGGCGGGACCGGCCATCGAGTACGACGTCTTTCCGTACAGCGAGTCCACACGGCGGATGGTGCTGGTCCGCTACGGTGGCCTGACCATCGAGATTCTTGCCCCCGACCG
>DAINBS010000150.1:0-7543 GCA_036732805.1 Gemmatimonadales bacterium
GGGTTCCAGAGGGCGCTCGAACACGCCGGTCTGGCCGACCAGGTGCAGGTGACGCGCGTCGACGACGTGGACGGGTTCGCCCAGCTGTTCCAGGCACGCGTGTTCCTCGCGGGGCGGCTCTGGCTCCCCCCGCCGGCCGAGCTGGCGTCGTTCGGCACCCTGCACATGATCCTCGGTCCGGACCGGTGGTTCGCGCAGTATCCGCCGGGCCAGTCCATGGTGCTCGCGGTGGGGCTCGCCGCGGGCGCCTGGTGGCTGCTCGTGCCGCTCCTGGCGGCGGCGCTCGTGGTGCTCACGTACCGACTCGGGCGTTGGGTGGGCGGCGAGACGACCGCACGGCTTTCGGCGCTGCTCCTGTGCGTGTCGCCGTTTGCGCTCGCGGTGAGCGGCTCGGAGATGAGCCATCTCCCCGCGGCGGTGCTGGGCGCGGGCGCCGCCTGTGTCGCCCTGGCCGCCGGCGGACGACGACCCCTCCTTGCCGGCCTGGGGGCCGGCGGCGCGATAGGGCTCATGCTCGCCTTTCGCCCGCTCGATGCGGTGGCCGCGGTCCTGCCCACGGCGCTGATCGTGCTGGTGACCGCGCGTGAGCGCGTCCGGGTGCTGGCGGCGGCGGTGGTTGGGGGCGTGCTGGGGAGTCTCCCCGCACTGGCCTACAACGCGGCCACGACCGGCGACTGGCGCACGTTCGGCTACACGGCGCTGTGGGGCCCCAACCACTCCCTGGGATTCCACGACGTGCCGTGGGGCGTTCCCCTCACGCCGGCGCGGGCCGTGGGGCTCACCGCGCTCGACCTGTTTCAGCTGAACCAGTACCTGCTGGACATCGCGCTGCCCATCCTCCTGGTCGTGGCGGCGGGCTTTCTCGTGGGGCGTCGGCGCGCGTCGGTTCGGGATGCGGTGGCCGTGAGCGGCGTCGTCGCCCTGACCGGACTGCTGTTCTTCTACTGGCATCGGGACGTCTTCTACGGGCCGCGCTTCCTGTTCAGCATCCTTCCGTGGGTTGCGGTGGTGACGGGACGCGGCGCGGCGCTTCTGGGAAGCGCTGCGCGGGACCACGCGAGGTTGCGCGCCATCCCGCTCTCGCTACTCGTGGCGCTCGGCGTTGGCGCCGTGCTCCTCACGCCGGATCGGCTCCGGGCGTATCGCACCTCGACACCGATTCTCAACCTCCATCCCGATCGTGCGGCCGCGACCCTCGACCGGGCGGTCGTGCTGATTCCGGACGGTTGGGGGAGTCGCCTCATCGGGCGGATGTGGGGGGCCGGGATCCCCGTGCGCGGGACGGCGCGGCTGTACGCCGGGATCGACGCCTGCACGCTCGAGCAGGCCCTGGACCGCGCCGATGCCGATCCTGGGGAGCGTGCGCGCCTCGCGGCCGCGCTCGACTCGCTGGCGCGGCTGGGGCGACCGGGCGTTCCGGCGAACCTGACGGACGACCGCGCGCTGCGGCTCCTTCCCGGGGCGCCCATTCCAGAGGACTGCGCCGCGGAGATCCAGTACGACCAGCGCGGGTTCCTGGCGTTCGCGCCGTTTCTCTACTTGAATCGCGCGACGCTCGACGGCCCCGTGGTGTGGGCACGGGATCTCCGGGACCGAAACGACGCTCTCCGGCGCCGGTACCCGGACCGGACATTCTACCGGTACGCGCCCAGGGAACCGGGTGCTGCCCCGACGGTGGAGCTCCTGCCCGAGTGATGGGCCGCCCGCTGCGGACCGGGGACGCCGTGTGGGCCGCTGCGGGGCTCGCGGTGATCGTGGCCCTGCCATCACTCATGAATGGGTTCACCTACGACGACGTCTGGATCGTCAGCGCGAACCCCGCCGTCCGCGAGCCGTCCGGCCTCTTCCGCCTGCTCACCGCCACGTACTGGCCCGCGACCGAAGGTCACGGGGCGCTCTGGCGCCCTCTCACGCTCGCGGCCTTTGCGCTCCAGTGGCTGCTGGGTGGCGGCACGCCTCTGGTGTTCCACGCCGTGGCCGTGGTGATGACGGGAGTCGCGGCGGGCCTGGTGGCCGCACTCGCCGGGAGGCTCTTCGGTCCCGTCACGGCCCTGACCGGCGGGCTGCTGTTCGCGGTCCATCCGGTGCACGTGGAGGTGACGGCGACGGTCGTGGGGCAGGCGGAACTGTGGGCGGCCATTGCGTATCTGGGGGCGATGCTCGCGGCGTGGCAGGTGTGCGTGTCGGCATCCGCCCGGGAGCGCGCCGCGTGGATCACGGCCATCGGGATTGCCGTGACCCTGGGGCTGGGCGCCAAGGAACACGTGGTCACGATCCCGATGGCGATTGGGCTCGTGTGGTGGCGGTACGCGACCGCGGTCGGCCGGCCGTTGGCCGTCGTGGCCCGGGAGCAGGCCGCCGCCGCGGTGGTCGTGCTCGGGGTGCTTGCCGGGTATCTCGTTGCCCGCGCGGCCGTGCTCGGGGGCGTCGCCGGGGTGGGGGGTGTAGCGACGGGGCTCGATCCGGCGTCGCCCTGGCGGCGCATCGCGGTCATGCTGCCGGTGAGCCTCCGATGGCTGGAGCTGCTCTTCGTCCCGTGGCGGCTGTCAGCCGATTACTCGCCCCAGCACCTCGTGCCGGACGCGAGCCTCAGCGCGATCCACGGTGTCGCGATCTTTGCCTGGCTCGGTCTCGCGGCGCTTCTCTGGCGTGGGCGGGCGCGGTTGCCCGCCGCAGCGTTCGGCGGGTCGCTGTTCGCGATCACCATCGCCATTGTGGCCAACGTTGTCGTCCCGCTCGAGGTGCTGCTCGCCGAGCGCCTGCTGTTCCTCCCGTCGGTGGGCTGGGCGATCGCCGTGGGTGGGGTCGTGGCGCTCGGGGCGGCATCCAGCGCGCGTCGGTGGCTGGTCCCGGGCGTCGTCCTCGTGGTGCTCGCCTTTGGCGCCCGCAGCGTCGCCCGTGCGGGCGTGTGGCGTTCCAACGAAACCCTGTTCGCCCAGATGTTGCGGGAAGCGCCGAAATCGTACCGTACGCACTGGGCCCTGGGCGCGCAGGCGTTCGCGCGAGGCGACAGCGCCGACGGCGAACGCGAGTGGCGCGACGCGATCAGACTCAATCCGGCGCACCCGCAACCGCTGGAGGACCTCGGCCGGCTGTACGCACGGACGGGCCGCTGGAGCGCGGCGGTGCCGCTGCTGGAGCGCGTGATCCAGCTCGATTCCACGCGCGTCGGCTCGGCCCTGGCGCTCGGCACCGGCTACACCCGGCTCGGTCGCCTCGATGACGCGGTCGCGTACCTGGAGCGAATGGAGTTGCAGCACCCTTCCGAGGCGATGTTCCCGGCTCTCCGGGCCGATGTCCATCGGCGTCGTGAGGAATATGGAGCCGCGGCGGACGCCGCGGACGCGGCGCTCGCGCGCGACTCGACGCAGTGGCAGCTCTGGCTGTTGGCGGCCGAGACCGCGGCCCTCGCGGGCCGATGCGACGCGGCTGCGTCCCTGGCCGAGGAGGCCAGACGAAGGGGTGGAGCGGAGGGAGCGGAGGCCATGGCCCGGATGCTCAGCAGGGCCGCGAACCGCAAGGTCTCTTGCAATTAGCCCCCGTTTTCGCCGTCCCCGGGCTGTCCCGGCACCGCCTTGAGCGCTGTCAAGTCATTGTCCTGTCGCTGCTTACGTCGGATTGGGCCCGGCTGGCATGCCGGTTGCCCCTTGGGTCCCCGGTTTCTGGCTCCGCGGGTCCATCCCGGGAGCATCCTCGTCCCTCGTACGGAGGATCTGCGCATGTTGAGGAACAGGAAGGGCTTCACCCTGATCGAGCTGTTGATCGTGGTCGTCATCATCGGCATCCTGGCCGCGATCGCCATCCCGAAGTTCGCCAGCACGAAGCAGAAGGCGTACATGGCCGCGATGAAGAGCGACCTGAAGAACTTCGTGACGTCCAACGAGTCCTACTTCGCGGACTACAACACGTACGGCACGTTCGCGAACGTGAACGCCGCCGGCCTGTTCACCCCGACGACTGACGTGACGCTCTCCTCGACCGACGCGACCGCGACCGGGTTCTCGGCCACGGCGACGCATGCGGCGGCCGCGGGCAAGACCTGCGGTGTGTACGTGGGCAATGCCACGGCACCGGGTGGGCTCACCGTCGAGGGCGAAGTCAACTGCTGGTAAACGGCTGACGCCAACCGCGCCGTCATCAGGACGGTGAGCGGCAATGTCGCGCCGGGTGTCTCGGTGACCTGCCGGTGACACCCGGCGCGATCGGCTTCAAGGCAAGGGAGACGTCTGTGAGCAACCGCGGCTTTACGCTGATCGAGCTGCTCATCGTGGTCGTGATCATCGGGATCCTGGCGGCCATCGCCATCCCGAAGTTCGCGAGTACGAAGGAGAAGGCGTTCCTCGGGGCCATGAAGAGCGATCTGCGCAATCTGGCCACCGCGCAGGAGAGTTATTTCTACGACTACAACACGTACTACGCCGGCAGCATCCCGGATGCCGGGTTCTTGTACAACCCGTCCAAGGACGTAACCGTGACGATCTCCGACGTCTCGATCGCGGGCTGGGCGGCGACGGCGACGCACCCCGGAGCGGTCGGGAAGACCTGCGGCGTGTTCTACGGTGTCGCGGCACCGGTTGCGCCGGCGACGGTCGAAGGGGTCGTTGCCTGTCAGTGAGGCGAGCGGGCCCCTGACGCAGACAGGCGGCGCGGCCCGGCCGTCCACCTCCATGGCTGACGACGCGGCGAGCCGGCGCCCGACGCTCGCCCGGGAGCTGCTCTGGAACCTCGGGCTTCTGACCGCGGCGGCCCTGTCCCTCGCGATTGCCACCACGCTCTTCGTCCAGACTCTCGCCCCGCGTCCCGCGCTCGTCGCCCTGGTGGGACTCATCGTGGCGGACATCGCCGTCCTGTACGTGTTCGGCCGGTACCTCGTCCGGCGCCACGTGTTGGAGCCGGTCGCCACGCTGATCGCCGCCGCCGATGCCATCGCGCAGGGTGACCTCCAGACACGCGTCCCTGCGGCCGACACCGCGGAACTGCACCGGCTGGCCGAGCGCATCAACGAGATGACCGCGGCGCTCCAGGACGCCCAACAGCAGCTCGTGCGCGCAGAGAAGCTCGCCGGTATCGGACGCCTTTCGGCCGGCATCGCGCACGAGGTAGGGAACCCCCTCGGAGCCATTGCGAACTTCGTGGCCGTCTTGCGGCGACGCGGCGTCGAACCGAATGTGCTGGCCGATCTGGAGCGCGAAGTCGAGCGGATCGACCGCATCGTCCGCGGCCTGCTCGCGTATGCCCGCTCCGATCCGGCAGCCGGCGATCCGGGCCCGATCGACGTGGGGGAGGTGGCGCGCCGGGTGGTGGCGCTGCTGGCCGAGCAGGGGACGAGCCGCGGGCGCGACGTGCGCGCGACGATCAACGCGGCGCCACCGGCGGTGCGCGCCCGGGCGCAGGGCATCGAGCAGGTCCTCGTGAACCTCCTGCTCAACGCGCTGGACGCGTCATCGGACGGACCGGTGGGCCTGCTGGTCCAGCCTGCGGTGCACACCCCCGGATCGCCCACGGCGCCACGTCGGTCGGACCATCCGGGCACCGTTCCCCGGCGTCGGCCCTCGCGGGTGCCCCATCGTCCGGAACTCGCGGCCGGTACGCTGGGAGTACTCATCGTCGTCACGGACAGCGGGCCGGGCGTACCGGAGGGTGACCGCGAGCGGGTGTTCGACCCCTTCGTGACCACGAAGCCGCCGGGATCCGGCACGGGGTTGGGGCTCGCCATCGTGCAACGGATCGTGCACGAGTCCGGCGGCCTGGTCTGGGTGGACGACGCCCGAGAGGGCGGCGCCGCGTTCAAGGTCTTCCTGCCGGCGGCTGGGGAGGGAGAAGGGGCAGTGAGGGCAGTAAGGGCAGAAGGGGCAGAGCCCGCCCGCCCGCCGGCCCGCTGGCCCGACGAGGCGCAGGAGGAGCGCCTCCCGTGAAGATCCTGATCGTCGACGACGACCCGGGCCTGCGGAAGTCGCTCGGGATGCTCCTTGCCGAGGACGGGCACGACGTAGCGGCCGAGGACCGCGCCACCGCCGCCTTGAGTCGTCTGCGGGCCGAGTCGTTCGATGTGGTGCTCTGTGACGTGCGGATGCCGGAGATGGACGGCCTCACGTTCCTGCGGACCTACCGTGAGCGCGGCGGCACGGCGCTGGTGATCATGATGAGCGCGTACGGCGGTGAGGACGCGGCGATTGCCGCGATGAAGGAGGGCGCGTACGACTATCTCCCCAAGCCCTTCCGACCCGACGAAGTCCGCCTCACCCTGCGGAAGGCCGAGGAGCGGGAGCGGCTGCGGGGGCGGGTGGCGGCGCTCGAGGCGGAAGTCACCCGGCTTCATGACCGGGCGGTGGTCGCGGCCTCCGCGTCCATGCGGCGGGTGCTCGAACTGGCCACGCGCGTCGCGCCGCACCCCACGACCGTCCTGGTCACCGGGGAGAGCGGCACGGGCAAGGAGGTGATTGCCCGGGCCATCCACCGCATGAGTCCCCGTCGCGATCGCGCGTTCGTGGCGGTGAACTGTGCCGCCATCCCGGAGGAACTGCTCGAGTCGGAGCTGTTTGGGCACGTGCGCGGGGCGTTCACCGGGGCGGTGGCGGATCGCCGCGGCCTGTTCGAGGAAGCCGATGGGGGCACCCTGTTGCTCGACGAGATCGGTGACCTCCCGGCGAGCCTTCAGGTGAAGCTGCTGCGCGTGCTCCAGGAGGGGACCTTCCGGCGAGTCGGCGAGACGCGCGAGCGGCGGGTGGACGTCCGGCTGATTGCGGCCACCGCCCGCGACGTCGAGCGCGACGTTGCCGACGGGCGGTTCCGCGAGGACCTGTTCTACCGGCTCAATGTCGTGCGGGTGGCCATTCCGCCGCTGCGCGAACGGCCCGAGGATATCGAGGAGCTGGCCGTGGCGCTGCTCGAGCGGGCCGGGATCCGCGCGGGACGGCGGTTGAGCTTCGGTCCAGGAGCGGTCGCCGCGCTGCGGGCGCGGGCGTGGCCCGGGAACGTGCGTGAGCTGGAAAACGCGATCGAGCGCGCGGTCGTGCTCGTCCAGGGTGACGTGCTCGAGGCCGCGAGCTTCACGGACACGCCGGCGCGGGCCGGCCGATCGCGGGGCCCCGAGTCTCCCGGACCAGGACCGCTGCGCGACGCCGTGGCGGAAGCCGAGCGGGCGGCCATCCTGCGGGCGCTGGAGCAGGCCGGCGGCAACCGGGCTGCGGCGGCGAAGCTGCTGGACGTGAGCCAGAGGACGCTGTACTACAAGATGCGACAACATGGAGTTGGGTAGTGCAGCCTTCTGCAGTCTACTGCGGTATCTTGCAGTATTCGACGACACCGTAGATTTGCGTAAGCTGGTTTGTATCATATGCTTATGCTGCGGCATGGTTGTTGTCCTTGGGGTTGAGTAGGTGAGGAGGTCGGATGAACCGCCGAGGGTTTTCGCTGGTCGAGCTGCTGATCGTCGTTGTCCTGCTCGGGGCGATGGTTTCGTTTGCGATTCCCCTGGTGCGCCGCGGGATGGAAGCCCGCCGGGTTTCCGGGGCGCGCATCACGATTACCACGATGAACGCCA
>DAINBS010000151.1:0-7531 GCA_036732805.1 Gemmatimonadales bacterium
CTCGTGAGGCGGCGCTGCGCGTCGATTTCCCGCGTGCGTTGCGCCACTTCGCCGGCCAGGTCCTCGGACAGCGCGATGGTGGACAGGAGCGGAGCGAGCACGTTGGCCACGGCCTGAACCACCTCGGTCCAGACTCCCCGGGACGGCGAATCCGCCACCCGGCACTCGAGCAGACCGAGCCGCTCGCCCTGGTAGATGAGCGGCGCGCACAGGTACGGGGCGGACGGCTGCCAGGGGGCCGGGTGCTCCTGCGCGATCAGGCCCGGGACCTCTTCGGCGGCATGCGCGAGATCGGGATCGTCGCCGGCGGCATGCACGGGGCGGAAGCTGACGCGGTCGGGTGCCCGGACCCAGATGCAGCACGCGTTCGCGGCGATGCCGCGCTTGAGCGACCCCGCCACGCCGGTCAGCACATCCTCGATGCCGAGCGACGTGGACAGGTACGACGCCACGTCCGACAGCACGGCAAGCGCGTTGCGGGTGGCGGGGGTGTCGGACACGGAGCTCACTTCAACCGCGCGATCTGGGCCAGCAGCTCCGCGTTCTCGCGGCGATGCCCGATCTGGCTCTCGACGTAGGTCCACCGGACGATACCGCCGCGGTCCACGAGCACGTACGCGCGCCGCGAGAAGTACTGCTCCTCGAGCAGCGTGCCGTACAGCCGTGAGACCTCGCGTCGGAAGTCGCTGAGCAGGTCCACGCTGATCTTGTGGGCGTGCTTGAAGGCCTGGAGGGTCGGAAGCGAGTCGACGCTGATGCCGTACACCCAGGTATCCGACGTCTGGAACCGGTCGAACTCCTCCGTGAAGCCGCACAGCTCGGCCGTGCAGACCCGCGTGAAGGCGAGCGGGAAGAACGCCAGCAGGACGTGGCGCGACCCGTGGAGCCGGCTCAACGTGAACGTCCCGCCCGCCGTGGTCGGCAGCGTGAAATCGGGGGCCGGCTCGCCCGCCCGCACGTTCAGCCCTTCGATGGCCATGCCTGTCCCCCCAACCTCCACCCTACCGGACGACCCGCCGCACGACGTGGCCCCCGGAGTCACTCAGGAACACCACCCGGCCCGCCGCCGCCACGCCCGTGGGGCCCGAGATGGCCGTCCGGCCGGCCTCCAGCAGATCAGCCCCCGGCACGGTCCGCCCCGTCCCGGCGAACGTATCCACCGAATCCGGGCCGAGGCGGATTACCCGCACGCGGTGATTGCCCCGATCGGCAACGAACAGCAGCGCGCCCGTCACGGCGAGCGCCCCCGGCCTGTTGAACAGCGCCGCCGCCGCGGGGCCGCGGTCGCCGACGAACCCCGCCGCGCCCAGCCCGGCGAACGCGCGGATGGTGTCCGCCACGATCCGCCGGACGCGATGGCTGCCGCCGTCCGACACGTACAGGGTATCGCCCCGCCACGCCAGTCCGGCCGGAGACCGCAGGGCCGCGAGCCGCGCGGGGCCGCCGTCGCCATCGTCCCCGGCTTCGCCGCGCCCCGCGAACGTCGAGACCAGGCCGTCGCCGCCCACCCGCACCACGCGGTGGTTGTCGCTCTCCGCAACATACACGGCTCCGTCGGGTCCCACGCTGACCGCCGTGGGCCGCGCCGTGGGCGCGGTTGACGCCGCCGCACCGTCCGGCGCCCTTCCGGGCACGCCGGTCCCGAGCAGCACGGACACCTCGTTCGCGACCACGTCGATCGCATACACGCGGTGACCGCCGTAGTCCGCGAGGATCAGCACGCCGTCGGACGCGGCGACGCCCTCCGGCTCGTCGAGACAGAGGGCGTCGGCCTGGATCCCGCCGGGTCCGGGGAATCCGCACGCACCGCGGCCGATGGGCCACGTCAGCTCGCCGGCGGCGGTGACCATGGCAACCCGGCGGCGTACACGATCGGCGAACGCGAATCTCCCGTCGTCCCAGGCCACCAGGCCCCTGGGAACGCCGATCGGCTGCGCGGTGGCGGGCCCCGAACCGGCGGTGTCCGGGAATCCGGGCTTGTACACGTCGCCCAGGACGCCGGCGACGACCCGGGCCACCCCGGGCGCCTCGCCGATCACGACCTCGGTCGTACCGCAACCCGGGACGCCGGATAATGCCGCGAGGCACCCCAGACGCCGGACCGTGGAGTTCATTGACAGTTGTCGCTCTCCGCTCCCAACTTCCGCTGAGAATGTCACCCGCGCTTCGCGTTCTTGCAACGGCGACCGCCGCGCTCTGCTGGCTCTCCGCCGCAGCCTCGGCGCAGACCACGGGGGCCATTGTCGGACGCGTGCGGGCGCTCCCCGATTCCGCCCCCCTGCCCGGAGCGCTGGTGGCGGTGCTCGCCGAGTCCGGCGACACCGTGACGCGCGCGCAAGCCGACGCCGCGGGCGCCTTCGTCGCGATCGGCCTCGCGCCGGCGCGGTATCACGTGCGGGTCCAGGCCGTGGGCTACGGGCCCGCCGAGCTGCGCAACGTGACCGTGCGGTCGGCCACCACCACGCGCGTGACGGTGACGCTCGAGCCCGCGCCGTTCGCCCTGCCGCCCATCTCCGTGCAGGTGGAGCAACGTCCACTGCTCGAGCCCGACCTGAGCGCCACGCGACAGATCGTCACGCGCGCGGACCTCGCCGCCGCCCCCGTGCAGGACATCGAGCAGGTGCTCGCGCTCCGCACCGGGGTCTCGGACGGGCACTTCCGCGGCGGGCGGATTGGCCAGGAGACCTACGTGGTGGACGGGGTGGACGTGCGGAACCAGCTCGCGGCCGCACGCGGCGGCGTGGGCTTCTCGCCCGCCCCCAGCGCGGTCCAGGAGGTGAGCGTGTACACATCGGGGTTCACCGCCGACCAGCCAAGCGCGCTGAGCGGCATCGTGGCCCTCGTGTCGCGCAGCGGTCCCACGGATCGCTGGTTCGGCCGGGTGGAGGCCGTTTCCGATGAGTGGGCCCCGACCAGCCTCAGCCGGGGGTATACGCGACTGGGCGCATCCACGGGCGGTCCGATCGGCGCGAGCACGCTGTTCCTCGACCTCCAGGCCATCGGGCGGGCCGACCAGGACCCGCGGGTGGAGGGCCTCACGTGCCTCCCGGTCGAGTTCCGCTGTCCCGCGCGCCAGGCGTCCATTCCCCACCAGGAAGGAGACCGGTACTCGGCGTTCGGCCGGCTGGACGTGCCGCTCATGGGCGCGCTGCGCTCGACCGTCACCCTGCTCCGCAACCGCGACCAGCACGAGCTGTACGCCACCCGGTTCAAGTACGCGCTTCCCGACTATCTCGCCGAGCGGGAGACGGCGACCCTGGCCACGCTCCAGCTCGACGGGCTGTTCGCCTCGGGCGGGGCGCACGCGAGCCGGATCACGGCCCGCCTCTCGTTGGGCCGCCTGGACCGATACCTGGGGGTCCCCGACACCGCCCAGCCGGGCCGGCTCGGCCGGTTCATGCTCGGGAACCTGCGGTTCCGCGGCGAGGCGTTCGTGCGGAGCCCCGCGGCTGAGCAGGTGGCGTCCGGGCGCACGGTGCCGGGGTACACTGCCCCGTCCGATTCCGGCCTGGGCAGCCCCTACGGGATCTTCGGCGCCGACCTGTTCGTGACCGACGGGACGTCGGGCATCGCGGAGTGGTCCCGCAGTGACTTCGCCAACGCCCGCGTGGATCTCCAGGCGGTGGTCTCGCCGCAGCTCGACGTCAAGGCTGGCGGCGACCTCAAGCTGTACCGCATCGACGCGTACCAGCACACGCACGCGGGACTGACGGGCGCCGCCCCGTCCGCCGTCCGCTTCTACCCGCGCACGGCAGCGGGCTGGCTCCACGCGACGCTGTACGCCCTGGAGGCGGCGACCATCGATCTCGGCGTGCGCGTCGAGGGGTTCCAGCCACAGCTCGCCGCTCCGGTGAACCGGGCCGACCTCACGGCGCCGGTGGCGTCCACCCGCTGGCAGGTAATGGTCCACCCGCGGGTGGGGTTCGCGATGCCGCTCGCGATCCTGGGGCTCGACCGCGCCGCCGTGCATTGGAACTTCGGCCGGTTCTCCCAGCCGCCGGACTTCCAGTTCTTCTTCGACCAGAGTCTCGACGACTCCCTCAGCACGGCGGTGCGGCGCCAGGGCAACCCGTTCCTGGCCTATGAGCGCGCCATGGCCTACGAGGCGGGGTTCGACTATCTGCTGTCCGACGACGTGGCGCTCCGGGCCACGGGGTTCCTCAAGGACCTGTCGGGGCTCACCACCAGCGGTATTGCCGTGGGGAGCGCCGGCACGACGTTCACGAATCTGGACTTCGGCCGGGTCCAGGGCCTCGAGCTGCGAATCGACGCGCGCGTGGACGAGGAACGCTGGGTCGAGCTGGGGTATGCGCTCCAGGAAGCGGTGGGCGTCGTATCCACGGCGTACGACTCGATCGCCGGTACGGACCGCGTCGAGGTGCCGCTGCAGTTCGATCGCCGGCACGCGGTCAACCTGAACGCCTACTGGCCCCTCCCGCTCGGGCTTCGGCTGGCGGTTGGGGGCACGGCGGGCTCCGGGTATCCCGTCCCCGGCGCGGCCGATCGACGCCTGCCGTGGAGCGTGGCGGTGGCGACGCGGCTCACCCGGACGTTCCAGACGCGGGGGCTCACGATCCGGGCCCTGGCGGAGGCGCGCAACCTCCTTCACCGGGCGAATCTGGTCACCGCCCGCTCGGGAGGGGGCGTGATGCCCGACGTGGAGGCGATCGACGCGCGGGCGTCAGCGGAGACCGCGGGCGTCGTGGCACTCCCCCGCGAGTCGCCCTGGTACCTGCCAGGCTTCGACACCGATGGCAACGGGGTGCTGTCGACCGCGGAGCAGACCGCGGCGCGGCGGGCCGCGCTGCTCGATGCCGCCGAACCGACCCTGCTCTACGGCGAAGCGTTCCAACTGCGGCTGGGTATCGAAGTCGTGTTCTGAGGAACGCGGACGCCGCCCCGCCTGGAAGGGTGCCTGGGGTGACCCGCTATATTCCGCCCGTACCACCTTCCCGGGAGGAACCAGCATGGCGCATGAGCTGCCGAAGCTCCCCTACGCGTATAACGCGCTCGAGCCCCACATCGACGCGCGCACGATGGAAATCCACCACACCAAGCACCATCAGGCGTACATCACCAACCTGAACGCGGCGCTCGAGAAGGCCCCCGAGCTGAAGCAGAAGTCGCTCGAGGATCTGCTGCGCGGGATTCAGCAGGTCCCGGAGGCAATCCGGACGGCCGTCCGCAACCACGGCGGCGGGCACGCCAACCACACGCTCTTCTGGCAGGTCATGGCGCCCAAGGCGGGTGGCCAGCCCGGCGGCCGGCTGGGCGAGGCGATCGCCAAGACGTTCGGCGGGTTCGACGCCTTCAAGGAGCAGTTCGGCGCGGCCGCGGCCGCGCGGTTCGGCAGCGGGTGGGCCTGGCTGGTGGCGAAGGACGGCAAGCTCTCCGTCGAGAGCACGGCCAACCAGGACAGCCCGCTCATGGAGGGCAAGGCGCCCATCCTGGGGCTGGATGTCTGGGAACACGCCTACTATCTCCACTACCAGAACCGCCGCCCCGACTACATCGCGGCTTGGTGGAACGTGGTGCACTGGGACGAGGTCGCCCGCCGGTACGAGGCCGCGCGGTAGGGCGGTCGTTCCGTCCGCTCCCGACGCACCAAACCGGTGCGGGGACCCTCGCGGGGCCCCGCACCGGATTGCATTTCGCCCCGTCAAGTAGTAATTAGGGGCGGCCACTTCCGGGTGCTCCATGGACGCAACGCTCCGCACCATTCCGCTCTTCTCGCTCCTCCGCGAATCCGATCTCTGGCGGATCAAGGAGGCCACCGTTCGGCGTTCGTACCCCAAGGACAGCGTGATCCTGTTCGAGGGGGAGGTCGCCGAGGCCCTGTACGTCGTGCTGTCCGGCCGCGTGAAGATCGTGTACACCGCGGAGGACGGTCGGGAGGTGATCCTCTCCACGCGGGAGAAGAGTGACTTCTTCGGCGAGACCGCCCTGCTCGACGAACGGCCCAATCCGGCGCACGTGATCGCGATGCAGGACTCCGAGATGCTGATCCTGCGGCGGGACGAGTTCCGGCGCTGCCTCGCCGAGATCCCGGCCATGAGCCTCGGCCTGCTGCGCCACCTCTCGCGCCGCCTGCGGCATGCCGACGACCAGATCCGCGGCCTGGTCCTGCTCGACGTGCGCGGCCGGGTGGCCCGGCTGCTGGTCGAGATGGCGGACCGGAACGACGGGCAGAGCGTGCCCAAGGGCATCACGCACAACATCATCGCGCAGATGGTGGGGGCGAGTCGCGAAACGGTCTCGCGCACGCTCCGGGAGCTGACGGTGAGCGGGCTGCTCGCGGTCACGGGGCGCCGGATCGGGATCGCGGACCGGGCGGGCCTTGAAGCGGCGGCGCAACTCGAGCCCGTGGCCAAGTTCGAGCCCGCGCCGGCGCAGCCGACAACCCAGCACCTCCAACGGCGCAGCACCGACCTCGCGCACTCGTCCTGAAACGATCGCGCACACGCCGACGGCCCGAGGGACCTCGTCCCCCGGGCCGTCGTCACATCCGTCCATCAGGGTCCGGTCCTACGGACAGCCCTCGACCTCGTCCTGAAGCGCCTGCTCCTGCAGTCGGCCAAACGCCTCGTCCAGTGTCGCGCCAACGCCCTCCTCGATGTGGCCTTCCCGGCGCCCCTCGGCCACCCACCTGAGCCGCCAGTGCACGGCCCACCCCGCCTCGCGCATGAGCCGCGCGGTGCGCGCCCAGCAGGCTTCCCCCTCCGTTGGACGGAGCTCGAAGATGGCCCGGCAGACCACATCGACGAGGGCCCGCTCGTCGTCCGTCGGATCGACGTCCGGCGGCAGGGGCACCTCGATCGCGTGCGTCGTCAACATTGCGCCCTCCCGGGGGCTCAGCCCCCGAACTGCTCGACGAGCTCCTTCTTGGACTTCCCGAGCACGCCGTATCGCTTGCCCACCTTGACGAACGCCTCGATGGCCCGGTCGAGGTGGTGCCGTTCGTGGGCCGCCGAGAGCTGCGTCCGGATCCGGGCCTGGCCCTTGGGCACCACCGGGAAGAAGAACCCCACCACGTAGATGCCCTCGGCAAACAGGTCCCGCGCCACGTCCTGCGCGAGCTTGGCGTTGTAGAGCATCACGGGCACGATCGGGCTCTCACCCGGCTTCACGTCGAACCCCGCCTCGCTGAGCAGCCCGCGCCAGTACCGGGCGTTGGCCTCGAGCTTGTCGCGCCGCGCCGTGGAGGCCGTGAGCAGGTCCAGCACCTTGAGCGCCCCGGCCACGATCACCGGCGCGACCGTATTCGAGAACAGGTACGGCCGGGCGCGCTGCCGGCACAGCGCCACCAGCTCCCGCCGGCCGCTCACGCAGCCACCCGAGGCGCCGCCGAGCGCCTTGCCCAGCGTGGTCGTAATGAGGTCGATGTGCCCCATCACGCCCCGCATCTCATGCGTGCCGCGGCCGGTGGGCCCCATGAACCCGGTCGCGTGGAAGTCGTCCAGGCATACCATGGCGTCGTACTGCTCGGCCAGCCGGAGCTGACGCCGCGGCTGTGGCAGCAGGTGCTGGACCA
>DAINBS010000152.1:0-7525 GCA_036732805.1 Gemmatimonadales bacterium
GGCGCGCGAGCTCGCCGGCGATGTTCGCCCGTGCGGGCACCCAGAGGGTTTCGGCCCCCGCCCGGCTTGCAGCCTCCAGGACTGCCCGCCCCGACACGCCGGGCTGCGGCCGCTCCCGCGCGGCGTAAACCTCTGTCACGACCGCCACATCCGCCACACCGAGCGCAATCCCCAGAGCGTCACCCATGGCGGCGGTTCGCGAGTACAGGTGGGGCTGGAACACCGCCACCAGCCGTCCCCGTGGATACCGCTGTCGCGCCGCCGCAAGCGTTGCCGCCACTTCCGTGGGATGGTGCGCGTAATCGTCCACCACCACCACACCTCCCGCCTCGCCGAGTACCTCGAACCGGCGCCCCACCCCGCCAAACGCCGCGAGCGCCCCCAGCACGGGGTCGAGCGGCACGTTCAACGCCGCCGCCACCCCCACCGCCATGGCCGCGTTCCGGACGTTGTGCAGCCCGGGCACGGTGAGGCGGAGCAGGCAGGTCCGCCCGTCCGGCAGGGTCAGCTCCGCGCGGCTGCCGTCCGCGTCCGACTGGACCCGCCCGATGCGAAGCGCCGCATCCCGGGCCTGTCCCACCAGCTGCGCTCGCACGCCGACAAGCGCCGCCACGCGACGCGCACCGGCGTCGTCGGCGCCTGCGAGCACCTGCGGGGCCCGCCCGGCATAGGCCGCGAACGCCGTCTCAAGCTCGCTCACCGTGCCGTAGCACTCGAGGTGGTCCGCCTCGACGTTGTTCACCACGGCAACCGACGGCCACAACTCCAGGAACGACCGGTCGTACTCGTCGGCCTCGACCACGTAGAGGTCCGTGCCGCCAAGGCGCGCGTTGCCGGCCCAGGCCGCCACCCGGCCACCCGCGAGGCCCGTCGGCCCCTTGCCCGCGGCCTCGAGGGCCTCGGTGATCATGACCGTCGTGGTGGTCTTGCCGTGGGTGCCGGCCACCCCAACCACGGTTGCTCCCGCCACGACATCCGCGAGGGCCTTGGCCCGCCGGATCACCGGGACGCCTGCCCTCCGCGCTGCCTCAAGCTCCGGGTGATCGGCCGCGACCGCTGCGGTGTACACCACGGCTCGCGCATCTCGGACATGCGCCGGATCGTGCCCCACCATCACCTGCGCGCCTGCCGCCACGACATCGGAAGCGGGCGTGGGATCGGTATCGCATCCGCTGACCGCCATCCCCCGGCGGCGAGCCAGAAGCGCCAGCGCACTCATGCCTGCGCCGGCTATCCCCATGAAGTGGACGGGACGGGGATCGTCGGGGGTGAGAAAATCCATCGGTCGGGCAGCTAATATAGGGTCAATTCAGGAGTTACGAAAGCCTGCGGTACCATCACAACAGGGTCAGGAGCCGCTCGGCGATCGCGTTGGCGGCGTCCGGACGACCCCGGGCGCGAGCGGCCGACGCCATCACCTCACGCCGACCCCCATCCCCCAGGACCCGGTGGACGGCGTCGGCCAGGCTCTCAGGCGTGAGGTTGGACTCCCGCAGGTGGATCGCGGCCCCCGCCTTGGCAAAGGCCACGGCGTTGGACGTCTGGTGGTCCGCCGCCGCGGTGGGGAGCGGAATCAGGATGCTCGGAAGCCCCCAGGCCGCCAGCTCCGCGAGCGTCATCGCCCCCGCCCGCGCCACCACCAGGTCCACCGCGGCGTACGCCTGCGCGATGGGATCCCAGAACGGGCGAACCTGGATTGCCGGCGGCCGATCACGCCCGGCGTGCAGGGCGTGGGCCATCGGCCCGGTGCTCCAGAGGAGGAAGACACCCGACAGTCGGCCAGCGTCGAGGGCCTGCGCGACGGCCGCGTTGATGGCCCGTGATCCCTGGCTCCCTCCCATCACGAGCACGGCCGGGTCCGTGCCCGCAAGACCGAGCGCCGCGCGGGCGGCCGCACGCGACTGCGTTGCCGGCGGCGCGATCGGGTTGCCGGGAGCAAACACTTCCGTCGCCGCGCCAACACGGAGCAACTCCTGCGCTTCGGGAAAGCCGAGGTGGATCTGGCGGGCCCAGCGCGCGGCCCACCGGGTCGCGATGCCGGGCCGGGCGTTCTGCTCCTGCAGGGCGATGGGGATGCGGCGCCGCGCCGCCGCGAACAGCATGGGGCCAGCGGCGTACCCCCCGGTGCCCACCACGAATGCCGGGCGTTCCGCGTCGAGCACCCGGTGGCAGGCGGCCCACAGCCGGGGCACGAGCAGCGGCCATCGGGCATTCCGCCACCACTGCCGGCGGTAGATCGGCTGCGCGGGCAGGAGGTGGTACCGGAAGGTGCGCGTGGGGAGGAGTGTCGCCTCGACGCCCCGCTCGGCACCCACGAGCACGGGCTCCACGTCGGGCCGAAGCGCGTGCAGGGCGGTCGCGATGGCGAGCGCCGGCATCAGGTGCCCGCCGGTTCCCCCGCCCGCGATGATGACCCGGGTCATCAGGCCCGCGCGCCCTGGCGGCCGATGTTGACCAGGACGCCGGTGGCGAAGAGGGACATCAGCAGGGCCGACCGGCCGTAGGAGATGAAGGGAAGCGGCAGGCCGGTCGTGGGAACCAGCGCGAGGCTCACCGCCATGTGCAGCACCGCGGTGACGCCGATCATCGCCGTGATGCCGGCGGCCAGGTACATGCCGAACGGATCCGGCGCCCGGCGCGCGATGAGCACGCCCATCCAGACGTAGAGCGCGAACAGGGTGACCACGAAGGTCACGCCGAGGAACCCCCATTCCTCCCCGATCGTGCTGAAGATGAAGTCCGAGTATGCGAGCGGGAGGTACCCCAGCTTCTGCAGGCCCTCGCCGAACCCCACGCCGATCAGGCCCCCCGCCCCCATCCCCACCAGCGACTGCTCGATCTGCCAGTTGGTCTGCGTCACGTCGGGACCCGCGCTGAAGAACGCGGTCACCCGCGCGAGGCGGTACTGGACCTGCGTGAGCTCCCGGAACGCCAGCGGGATGGCCGCGATGATGAGCAGGAGGAAGTGGCCGATCTTGGCGCCGGCGGTGAACATCACCGTGCCGGCGAGCAGGGCCACGATGGTCGCGGTGGACAGGTTGGGCTGGAACAGGATCAGGGCGCAGACCGGGGCGACCACCACGAGGAACGGCAGCACGCCCCGCTTGAACTCGCGCAGGGTCTCGCCCTTCTTGGCCGCGAGCATGGCGCACCAGGCAATGATGGCGAACTTGGCGAACTCCGACGGCTGCACGCGCACCGGGCCCACGGCAAGCCAGCGCCGGGCGCCGTTGAGCTCCGGAGTGAGGGCCCGGAGGCCCGGCATGTACGGGAGAATCAGGGCCGCGACCACGACCAGCAGCATGGGCCAGGCAAGGCGGCGCCAGACCCGGTAATCGATCCGGGCCGCCACCGCGAGGCCGATGCCGCCCACCACGACGCCCAGGAGCTGCCGCAGGGCAAAGTAGGACGCGGGGTCGCCCCTCTCGACCGCGTGGATGCCCGACGCCCCGAACACCGCCGCAACGCCGAAGATGGCGAGCGTGGCCGCGACCGTGCCCAGCAGCCGCCGGTGCCACTCGACGCCGGAGGGGAGCGCGGCCGTGCGGGCGCGGCGCCTCACAGGGCCTCCACCAGGGCGCGGAACGTCGCGCCGCGGGCCTCGTAGTTGACGAACTGGTCGAAGCTCGAGCACGCAGGCGACAGCAGGACGGCGTCTCCTTCCCGGGCGCGCTCCGCGGCGGCGGCCACGGCATCCGCGAACGCCGGAACGACCGCCACGGCCGTGTGGGGGCCCAAGTCGCGTTCGACGATCGGGGCGGCCTCGCCGTACGCCACCACACCGCGGCAGCGCCCCCGAAGCAGCGGCGCGAGCGGGGTGTATGGCGCCCCCTTGTGCCGCCCACCGAGGATGAGCACGAAGGGCCGGTCCATCGCCGCGAGGCCCACCGCGGCCGACGCCACGTTCGTGGCCTTGGAATCGTTGATCCAGCGCACGCCCCCCACATCGCGCACCACTTCGAGGCGGTGCGGCAGGCCCCGGAACGTCTGGAGGCCCGCGGCAATCGCGGTCGCCTCCACGCCGGCCGCGTGCACCGCGAGGGCCGCGGCGAGCGCGTTGTGCACGTTGTGGTCGCCGAGCAGCGGCAGCGCGCGGCGCGCGAGGAGCACGGCTTCGCCGAGCCGGAGCACGTCCTGGGCGCCATCGTAGCACGCGTCGGCGGGGTGGCGGAGCCGCCAGCGAAGCAGCCGCCCGGCCACGCCGGCGGCGAGCTGGAGCAGCGCCGGGTCGTCGCCGTTCAGGACCCACACGGACGACGCGTCGGCGTTCCGGAAGAGCAGCCGCTTGTCGGCGTAGTAGGCCTCCACCTCCGGATACCGGTCGAGGTGGTCGGGGGCCAGGTTCGTGAGCACGCCCACCGCCGGGCGGAACCCCGGCGAGTCATGCAGCTGAAACGACGACACCTCCACCGCGGCCCACTCCGGCGGCTCGGTCTCGAGGGCCAGCTCGATCAGGGGCCGCCCAATGTTGCCCACCGCGGGGCAGCGCCGGCCCGAAGCGTCGAGCAGGTGCGCGACCAGCGCGGTGGTGGTGCTCTTGCCGTTCGTCCCGGTCACGGCGATGAGACGGGTGCGCGGCAGCGCCCGGGCAGCCAGGTCGATTTCCGAGAGTACCTCCACGTGGGCGGCCCGGGCGGCGGCGAGTGGAGCGGCGTCCGGCGGGACACCCGGGGAGACGATCACCGCCGCCGCATGCGCGATCCGGGCCAGGTCGTGGCCGCCGGTCTCGACCGTGGCACCCAGCCTTCCCAGCTCGTCCGCGACGCCCGGTTGGCCGGGCCCCATGTCCGAGGCGTACACCGGGACGCCGTTGCCGCGCAGCCAGCGCGTGGCGGCTCGCCCGGTCCGGGCAAGGCCGAGCACCGCCACCTCCCCGTTACGCCATGCGGCAGGGATCACCGGATCTTGAGGCTGGACAGGGCGAACAGCGCGCACAGGAGACCGATGATGTAGAACCGGGTCACGACGCGGGTCTCGGGCCACCCGATCTTCTCGAAGTGGTGGTGCAGCGGAGCCATCCGGAACACGCGGTGCTGCTCGGCGTACTCTCGACCCCGGCGGCGCCGGTTCCACCGGAAGACCGACGTCTGGAGGATGACGGACACGGCCTCCGCCACGAACACGCCCCCGATCATGAGCAGCAGGAACTCCGCCTTGAGCAGGATCGCGACCGTGCCGAAGGCGCCGCCGAGCGCCAGGCTGCCGGTGTCGCCCATGAAGACCTGGGCGGGATGGCAGTTGAACCACAGGAACCCGATGCCCGCGCCCATGACGGCCGCGAGGAACACGGTGAGCTCGCCGGCGCCGCGGAGGTAGAACACGCGGAGGTACTCGCTCGTGTCCACCCGGCCGAACACGTACGCGAACACCGCGAAGGTCCCGGCCGCGATGACGGAGAGGCCGATGGCGAGGCCGTCGAGGCCGTCGGTGAGGTTGACCGCGTTGCTGGTGCCCGTCACCACGAGCGTCACGAACGCGAGGTACACCACGGGCGCGAACACGACCACCACGTACTTGAAGAACGGCAGCGTCGTGGCGCTGGCGGGAAGGGCCTCGGTGAGCGGGTACAGGAGCAGGTAACCGCCGAGCACCAGCCCGAAGCTCACCTGCCCCGCCAGCTTCTGGCGGGCGACGAGGCCGCGCGACTTGCCCTGCACGATCTTGAGGTAGTCGTCCAGGAACCCGATCGCGCCCATCCACAGCGTGGCGAGCAGGGCCACGAGCACGTACCGGTTGTCCAGCCGCGCCCACAGCAGGGTCGGGACCAGCGTGCTCAGCAGCACGATCAGGCCGCCCATCGTGGGCGTGCCGCGCTTGCTCTGGTGGGAGGCGGGGCCCTCCGCGCGGATCACCTGCCCCACCCCGCGGTTCCGCAGCTGGCGCACGATCGCTGGGCCCGCGAGGAACGCCAGGAGCATCGCGGTGGCGGCCGCGCTCACCGCCCGGAACGAGATGTAGGTGAACAGGTTGAAGAGCAGGAACTCGCGCGCGTACGGCGTCAGGAGATGGTAGAGCACGAGGCCTCACGCGGTTGCAGGAGGTGAGGAAGCGCCTGCTCCATCCTGACGCCCCGGGACGCCTTGAGCAGCACCACGGCCCGCGCGGGCACCCGCGGCGCCACCGCCCGGCCAAGCGCGTCGGCGTCGGCTGCCGTCACGAGTCGTTCGCCAAGGGCCCGCGCGTGGCGCTCCAGCGCCGGCACGAAGGCTCCCACCGCCCCGAGCACCGTGGGTCCGAGCCGGACGGCCGCGTCCGCGATCCGCGCGTGGGCCTCCGCTTCCGCCGTGCCCAATTCTCGCATGGTGCCCAGGAGCAGCACCAGAGGCCGGCTGCCCAGCACGGCCTGGACCGTGTCGAAGGCCGCCAGCATCGACGCCGGATTTGCGTTGTAGGCGTCATTGATCACCGTGCGGTCGCCCACCGCATGGGTCTCCCACCGCCCGCCCGGCACGCGGACCGCCGCGAGCGCGACGGCGGCAGCCGCGGGTGCCACTCCGAGCCGGTTCGCGAGCGCCAACGCCAGCATGGCGTTCGACGCCTGGTGACGGCCGGCGAGCGGCACACGCACCGCCACGCCGCGGAACACCAGGTTTGCGTGGCCCTCCGCATCCAACTCCCAGCGATCGGGCCGGACATCCGCCGGGGGCTCGAGGCCGGCAACGACGGTCTCCCCACCGAGCGCCCGCGCGCCGGAGGCGAGCCCGGGCGGCTCCGTCCCCACGACGACGAGCGGGACGGAATCGGCGAGCGACAGCTTCTCGGCGAGCACCCGCTGCGGGTCTCCGAATCCCTCGAGGTGCCCCGCCGACACGTTCGTGATCACGGCCGCGGTCGGCTCGATGATGGCGCGGAGCCGTGCCAGCTCACCGGGGACACTGGCCCCCGCCTCGACGACGAGCGCCTCCGTCCCGTCGGGCGCCGCCAGCAGCGTGAGCGGCACGCCGACCTCGTTGTTCAGGTTGCCGCGCGTGGTGTGCACCCGCCAGCGCGCGGCGAGCACGGCGGCGGCCATCTCCTTGGTGGCCGTCTTCCCGTTCGTGCCGGTGATCGCCACCACCGGACCGCGGACGCCGCGCCGGCGGTGCGTGGCCAGCTTGCCGAGGGCGACGCGGGTGTCGGGCACGGCGAACAGCGTGAGTCCCGGCACTGCCGGGGTGCCCTCCTGGACGACCGCCGCCCTGGCGCCGCCAGCCGCGGCCGTGGCGAGGAACGCATGCCCGTCGAACCGCTCACCCACGAGCGCCACGAACACGGCGCCGGGAGCGAGCGCGCGGGTGTCGGTGGCGACCTCCCCGTAGCGGGCCTCGCCCGCCGGGACGGGAAGTCCGAGCGCCGCCGCGAGTTCGCGCGCGGTCCAGCCGCTCATGGCTCAGCGGGGTGGCGGTAGTGTGCTGACGCTCACACACCTCGGCAGCACGCGTGTCTTCACCAACTACAACGTGATGGGCGTCGCCAAGGCGGCACTCGAAGCGTCGGTTCGCTATCTGGCCAGCGAACTGGGGCCGCAGAACATCCGCGTGAACGC
>DAINBS010000153.1:0-5190 GCA_036732805.1 Gemmatimonadales bacterium
CGGCGCCGTGCCAGACGAACAGGGCCGAGCGGCGGCCGGGCGCCCGCGCAAAGGCCCGGCCGATGGCCAGGATGCCGACGCTCACCGATGCGTTGTCATCGGCGCCGTTCATGATCGAGTCGCCGTCTACCGGCCAGCGCACCCCGTCATGGTCGTTGTGGCTGCTGAACAGGACGTACTCCCCCGCGACGGCAGGGTCACTGCCGCGCACCCGGCCGACGACGTTCACCGAGGGGTAGAGGACGCGCTCGGTGGCGAGTCGGACGCTGAGCCGCGCGCCCGACGCCGCGACGCGGGCGAGCGTCGAGCGCCGCACCAGGATCACCGGAGACTGGCTGGCGAGAAGCGCGGTGGTGCCGGTGTCGATGGCGAAGCTGCCGCGCGCGAGGCTCGAGCCCAGGCGCGGGATCTCCTCGTCGGTCAGGGAATCCGCCACGAGCACGATCGCCGCCGGCCGAAGGGCTGCGAGCGTCTGGCTCCGTTCCCGGACCGCCGCGAGCGCCCAGCGCCAGTTGCGGAGGCTCATGCCCGCCGCCGGGGGTCGGGTCGGCGGCAGGAGCACGGCGGCAACGGCACTCCCCGAGAGGTCGCGGCCCCGAAGCGCGTCGGCGGCGGTGTCGCCCACGAACACCAGCGGCACATCCAGCGAGGTGTCCATCGGCACGGCCAGGAGTGCCTCGGTCCACAGGCCGAGCGGCGTGCTGTTCACCGCGATGCGACTCGTGCTCGCGGCGCGCGTGCGCCACATGGGGAAGACCTGCAGGTACGAGCCGTCCTCCCCCGCGGGCTCGAGACCCGCGGCGCGGACCTGCTCGACCCACCACGCGGCAGCCCGGAGCTCGTCCAGCGTGCCCGCTTCCCTGCCCCGCATGGCGTCGCCCGCCAGCCCGCCGAGGTCGCGCTCGATCTCGGCGACGGCGATCGCGTCCAAGGCCGGGGGGGCGGCGTCGGGAGCAGGGGGCCGGGCGGAGGGCCCGGCGCAGGCAGCGGCGAGGAGCGCAGCGGCAACCGAGCAGCCGAAGGGCGCACGCACGTCAGGACCCCTTCAGGAAGGGCACGGCGTGGAGTGGAGCGGAAACAGTCATCGTCTCAGCGCCGCGCCGCCTCCAGCCGCTCAATCCGCCGCTGCAGCTCGGCGAGCTCGCGGTTCCTGGCATCGAGCTGCCGCTGGATTTCTCGTGTGCGCTTCTCTAGCGCCTGGATGGCCGCGGCCACGCTATCAAAGGCACCGACCTGCGGGGTGGTGTCGCTCGAGACGCTCACGGGGATGTCGCCTCGGACTTCCTGCACGGCGGGCTGGCGCCGGCACCCGACCACCATGGCGGCGACTGAGACAGCGATGAGCGCGTGACGCAGGAGCATTCCGGCCTCGGGACTGTTGCGTTCTGAAGTCCGACTCCATGGAGCGGACGGGATTCGAACCCGTGACCCCGTGCTTGCAAAGCACGTGCTCTCCCAGCTGAGCTACCGCCCCGGAAGGCTCAAAATGTAACCACCACGGTGCCGAACCCGGAATCCGCACGATTCGGTCCGCATTCGCGTCGGCCTGGACGCGTCGGCCAGACTGGCCAAAACACGGACCCCCGAACAACTTCTTGGGCAACTGAGTTGCACTTTCCCCACGCCGCCGGCGCCGGAGCGTTGATGACCGCCACTAGCGACCATTTCGTCCAGTCCACGACCCCCGAACCCCACCGCGCGCGCACCAAGGCGCTCCTCCGCCAGCACCCCGAGATCCGACAGCTGATCGGCACCAACCCCCGGACCGCCCTCTGGACGGTGCTCATCGTGGCCGGTCAGGTGGCGGTGGCGTGGTTCGTGGCGGACCGGTCGTGGTGGTGGGTGTTCGGCGCCGCCTACCTCGTGGGCGCGTTCGCGAACCATGCGCTGTTCGTGGTGATCCACGAGTGCACGCACAAGCTCGTATTCAAGAAGAAGATGGGGAACACGCTCACGGGGCTGCTCGCCAACCTCCCGCTCACGTTCCCGAGCTACATCGCGTTCGCACGCTACCACATCAAGCACCACGCGTTCCAGGGCATCTACGAGCTGGATGCCGACCTGCCCTACGAATGGGAAGCCCGGCTGGTCGGCCACTCGATCTTCGGAAAGGCTCTCTGGCTGCTGTTCTACCCGGTGGTCCAGGCGCTGCGCCCGCTCCGGATCAAGGAGATGCGGATGGTGGACGGGTGGACGCTGGCGAACGCGGTGCTCAACGTCGGTTTCGACGTCGCCATCTGGGTCCTGCTCGGCCCCAAGGCGCTCGTGTACATGCTGGCGTCGCTGTTCTTCTCGATCGGGCTCCACCCCGTGGGCGCGCGCTGGATCCAGCGGCACTACGTAACCGCGGGGAACTACGATCAGGAGACGTTCAGCTACTACGGCAAGCTGAACAAGCTCGCGTTCAACGTGGGCTACCACAACGAGCACCACGACTTCCCGTCGGTGCCCTGGAACAACCTGCCCAGGGTGTACAACGCGGCGCCGGAGCTGTACGGGAACCTGTACTCCCATCAATCCTGGGCACGCCTGCTCGTCCGCTTTCTCACGACCAGGGACTTGTCGCTGTGGAACCGGGTGGTCCGGCAAGACCGCGGCCAGGTGAAGCTGGACGACGAGGTGAAGCCGGATCAGGAGGCGGCGGTTTCGACCTGACCGGGTCGGCGGGAAGAGCGGGATGAGGCGGGAGAAGCGGGATGGGGCGGGATGATGCGCATGTCGCGATCACCCCGCCCCATCCCGCTCATCCCGCCTATCCCGCCGCTATCGCGCCGGAATGACCCTCACGATTCTCCCGTCCGGATCCGCCACATAGATGGGCCCACGGTGGACGTCGTTCTTCATCTCGATCTGACCGGCGTAGCCCCGCAGCGCCGCCGGAGGTGACGGCAGGACGTACGGGTTCGCATCCGCGTAGTTCACCAGGTAGTTCATGTCCCAGAGCGAGCCCAGGGACACGATGCTCAGGAAGTTGGTGCCCGGATCAAGGAAGCCCGTCATCAGCTCCTTGTCGAACACGGTCTCACGCCAGTGCGCGTCACGCGTCCCCGCCCCACCAGTGTTCTCCACCGGAACCGACGGTCCCGCCACGTAATTCAGTCCGCCCACCCGGTCAAATGCCGCGTTGGTCTGTGCGCCATTGAAGAACGGGTCAGCCCCGCCCGCCCCGGTGAGCAGGGTGAACGGCGACTGGTTCCACAGCGTCCCGTAGCCAAGCACGTGGCCCATCTCGTGGAGGATGACGAGGTTGAGCGACCCGCTCGCCTCGAGGTTCGCGAGGTCGTCCCGGTCGAACCGCATCACGCCCATGGCCGTGAGGGTGGGGTGGGTGCTGGTGCCCGAGCGAATGAGGCATGGGCCCGCACTTCCCAGGACGTTGCCCGGACCGTCGATCGAGTCGACCTTGGCGAAGATCACCACGTCGTCCACGATCTCGTTCACTGCGGGAAGGTCCGGGAACGCGCACTGCCCCGCGGCGAGCACCAGCGTGGCCTCCTGCAGGTCGCCGAAGATCAGCGATTCCCACTTTGTCTCCGCCGCCGTAAACGCGGCCTGCTGGTTGGCGGTGGGCGGCTGTGTCCCGAAGTAGCGCACCTCGATGTTGAACGCCGCAGTCTGGCCCTCGGCCGTGAACTCGACGGACGTGAGGCCGGTGGACGAGGCGGTGAGCGCGTTCGCGCCGGGCACCGCGTCGAGGATCCAGCTTCCAACTCGAGCGAGGCCGTCGGCGTCCGTCGTGTCCGTGCCGCCCGTGACGCTCCCGGCACCGGTCGTCACCGCGAAGGTGACCGCCACGTCCGTGACACCGTTGCCGAACTGGTCTTCGACCTTGACCGTGGGCGGGATGTTCACCGCCTTGCCCACGAGTCCGAGCTGCGCGTCGCCGTCCGCCTTGACGAGTGAGGAGTTGATGGGATCGACGCCGGTGGCGCTGACCGTGGCCGGCGACCCCTTGGTGAGGGTCTGCGCCGTCACCGTGAGCGTCTGGCCGCCCGTCGCCGAACCCAGGGTCCACTCAGCCGCCGCGAGACCGGCGGTATCCGTGTTGACCGTTGTGGGGCTCACGGAGGCGCCCGCGTCGTTCGCCGCGAAACTCACGGTCCAGCCGCTCACGCCGTTGCCGAACTCGTCCACGACCTTCACCACGATCGAGTCGCTGAGCGGCAGCCCCACGGTCCCCTGCTGGGCGTCACCCGAGACCACAACAAGGGAGTCACCGGTGCCCGCGGCGGCCGTGGCCGAGAAGACCACCGACGCCGAGCTGGTGGCGGTGCTGGCGCCGGCCTGCTGCGCGCCGGCCGTGCCGCCGAGCACCCAACCCGACGAGGCGCGCCCGTCCGCGCCGATGTTGGCGGACGCGGTCACCACCGTCCCGCCACCCGAGGTCACCGAGAAGTTGACGAGGGTGTTCACGATCATCCCGCCCGTGCCACCGGGCACCGGGTTGCCACGCCGGTCCCGGATCTCGACCACCAGCGGTAGCGCCAGCGTATCGCCCACGACCCCGTTCTGGATGTCACCCGAGATCTTGGCGAGCGCAGTGGCCAGCTGCTGGACGATCACCGTGGCCTGCGCGCTCACCGACCCCGATGTGGCCGTGACGGTGGTCTGCCCGTTCTTGAGCGCCGTGAGGGTCACCGTGGCCCCGCTCGAACCCACCGAGGCGATGGTGGCGTCCGCCATCGCCCACGCAATGGTCTGGCCGCTCATGGCGTTGCCGTCCTGATCCCGCACGGTTGCCGTCAGCGGCGCGGTCCCGCCGATCGCGTCGATCTGCGCGATGCTGGAGGCAAACGTGATGGACGTGGGGACGGGCGTGGGCGGGGTCGTCGTGCTCTTGCACGCGGCGACCATGGCCCCGACGAACGCGAGACCGGCGATGAGGCGCACTGATGGCATGAACGGGTTCCCGGAGGGCGTGGACGGACCTAAGGTAGGGTTCACCGGAGATCGGGACAAGCGGAGCAGTTGAGCGGTTGAGCGGTTGGAGCGGACAGGCGGTTGAGCGGTTGGGCCGCTAACCGCCCAACCGCTCAACCGCCCAACCGCTCTATTTCAGCGTCTCCTCGAACAGCTCGAAAATCCGGCGGTATTCGTCGCGCCAGCTCGACACCTCGGTGAATCCGTGGCGCTCGGCCGGGTAGATCGCCACCTCCCAGCCCGACTTGCCAAGCTCGATCAACTTCTGGG
>DAINBS010000153.1:5290-7516 GCA_036732805.1 Gemmatimonadales bacterium
GCCGGGTAGATCGCCACCTCCCAGCCCGACTTGCCAAGCTCGATCAACTTCTGGGCCAGGCGCGCCGTGTCATAGAACAGCACGTTGTCGTCCACCATGCCATGGCAGATGAGCAGGCGCCCCCGCAGTCCCTCCGCCCGGTAGATGGGCGACGAGCGCCGGTAGGCCGTGGAATCGCTCTGGGGGTCGTTGAGAATCGCCGATGTGTAGTTGTCGTTGTAGTGCGCCCAGTCGGTGACCGGCCGCAGCGCCGCGCCAGCCGCGAACACACCGGGCTCGGTGAACATGGCCATCAGGGTCATGAACCCGCCGTAGCTCCCGCCGTACAGGCCGATGCGGGCGGAGTCCACCCCCATCTCGCGCACGAGCCACCGGGCACCATCCACGTTGTCGCTCAGGTCCTGGCCGCCCATATGCCGGAAGATGGCGGTCCGCCAGTCACGCCCGTGGCCCGCGCTGCCGCGGTAGTCCATGTCGAGGACGGTGTAGCCCCGCGACGCGAGCACGTGGTGGAACATGTACTCGCGGTAGTAGCTCGACCACCAGTTGTGCACGTTCTGGGCGTAGCCCGCGCCGTGCACGAAGATCACCGCCGGGCGCCGGCCCGCCGGCGCGACGTTCGCGGTGGGCCGGTAGAGCCGCGCCGGCACGCCCACGCCGTCGCGGGCGGGGACCATCACGATCTCGGGCTTGATCCACGGACCCCGGCGCCACTCCTCGGTGGTGCTCTCGGTCACCTTCCGGAGCGGTCGGCCCGCGCGGTTCTCCTGGACATACAGCTCGGGCGGATGGTCGGCCGTCGAGTGTGACACGGCGAGCCACCGTCCATCCGGCGAAACGGTGGCATCCTGTCGGCCCACGGGCTCGGTGACCCGCGTGATCGCTCCGCCGCGGGCCGGCACCGAGTAGAGACGGACCTCGGCGAAGCTCTCCTTGTTGGCCGTGAGGTACCACGTGCTCCCGTCCGCCGAGAGCTCGGCGTCGAGCACTTCCCACGGCCCGCTCGTCACCGGGGTCGCCTCGCCGCCCGAGGCCGGGACCGTGTACAGGTGCGCCCACCCGCTTCGCTCCGAGCCGAACCAGACGGTCTCCCCGTCCTTCAGGAACCCGCCCGTGTTGGGCACCTGCGGGCCCGGGGAACCGATCCAGGCGCTGTCGCGGTCGTGCGCCACCACCCGCGCCTCGAGTGCGGGCAGGTCCACCACCACCCAGTAGCGATGCTCGTCATCCTTCGTCGTCACATTCACCAGCGCGTGGGTCGAAGTCCCGGAGACCGCGACCCCCGCCACGTCCCGGTCGCCTTCGCCAACGCTGTCCGCGACGAATGTGACCTTCCCCGTGCCCACCTCGAGGACGGCGGCCTGACTCTTCGACCGCTTGTCCCCGACCTTGGTACGGCCGGAGAACGTGCCGACGTAGCCGTCGTCCGTGATCCAGAGCGGCATCGTGATCCGCTTGGCGTCGCGCGGCTGCTCGGTCACGGTCATGAGGACGAACCGGCCGTCGGGACTCACGCGCAGGCCCGAGACGTTCTTGTTCTCACCCGGGTAGAACGGCTTGGGCCGAGTGGAGTCTTCCTCGGGCTCGCGGTTCCACGGCTGTTCCTTGTACCGGTCGCTCCGGATGACGTCGAACAGCTCCTTTGCCTGGTCTTCCAGGACCTTGCGCTGCCCCTCGGCCGGCTTCTCCTCGCGCGGGGCGTTGCCGCGGCGGATGTCCGTCAGCTGTCGGAGCTGGGGCGCGGCCACGTCGAGCGCGAAGACGTTGCCCTCCCGCTGGAAGAACACGGTCCGGCCGTCGGCGCTCCACACTGGATTCGACTCGGCGCCGGGCGAATCGGTGAGCTTGCGGCTGCCGGCCGCCGTCCAGAGCACCAGGTCTCCGCGAATCACGAACACGGCCTGCCGGCGGTCGCGCGACCACTCGGCCGGGCCCGCCAGAATCGTGTCGGGATCGGCGGTCTCGAACCGCTCCGGCGTGCCGCCAGCCGCCGGCACCCGGTAGACCACGAGGTTCGTGTCCACGCCCGGCTGCTGCCAGCGGAACCAGATGTACTTCGAGTCGGGACTCCAGCTGAATCCGCCACCTCCGAACCCGCCGCCGCGGATTCCCTGCGGCGACCGGCCCACCAGCTCAGGCCCGCGCATGATGTTGCGGACGGACAGGTCGAAGTCCTGTGCGGTGAGAGCCGCCGGGCCAAGCACGAGCAGCAGCCCGGTAACGGAC
>DAINBS010000154.1:0-7513 GCA_036732805.1 Gemmatimonadales bacterium
AACCGCACGTCGGGCAGGGCCACGATCGCCACCACGACGAGACCGACAGCGACGAGCGCGATCCGCCCCAGCATCCGCCTCCAGCGCGGCCCGGCCACTACCGGCGCAGGCGCAGGCCGATGCGGTGCTCCCCGCCATCGAGCAGCGCCATCGGCGTGAACGCGTAGTCCACCGTAAGGGCGCCCATCGTGATGCTGGCGCCCGTCGCGAACTTCGAGAGATCGGCGCCCGAAGGCCGCGACGCATAGGCGCCCCGCAGCAGCACACCCACTCCGCTCAGCACGAGCCCCCCTTCGACGCCGAACAGCACCCGCGTGCCGGCCCCCTGGGGCCACTGCAGCTCGAGCGTGGACAGCAGCCGGTAGGAGTCCTGCGGGTCCACGTAGTTCATCGTGAAGCCGACACGCGTGAGCGTGGGCAGGGCAAGACGGCTGGAGTCGTTCCAGTTGCCGCTGATGTTCTGCACCGCCACGCCGAGGGCCGCGATATCGAAGACCGCGAGAGCGAGCCCGAGGTCGCCGGTGAGCCCGCGGTCGGTGAGATCCGCCACGCGCTGACCCACGGCCTTGACCGACCCGCCGAGGGCCACGAACCCGAACCGGTACGTGAGGGTCCCGGCGGCGAGGAACTCCCGCCCCGCAACGCTGGCGCCGGTCGGCAGTCCGGTCACGCCTCCCGTCGCGGGATCGGGGATCACTTCCGGCTCGGTTCCGTAGTCGAAGTACTGGAGGCCCGCGCCAAGGTCCAGCTGACCCACCCGGAACCCGAGGGCCCCGGTCGTTTGATACGCATCGAATGGCGCGCCGTGATAGCTCGCCTCGAGCGCGAGATTGCTCACCAGGGCAAGCCCGGCCGGGTTGGCAAACACCGAGCCCGCGTCACCGAGCAGGGCGGCCCCTGCCCCCCCCAGGCCCGCGGCGCGCACCGATGCCGGGTTCTGGAGCACGAGCAGGCTGGACGCGGACTGCGCGACCCCCCCGGCAGGAGCGAGGCCCGCCAGACCGCATGTCAGCGCCAACCCGCGGATCGCCGCCCGCATCGTCCGGCTCAGCGGATGCGGATCACGTTCAGGCGCGGGACGAGGGTCGCGGGAAGCGCGCCCCCGCCCGGATCGGTGAGCAGGAGCGTGAACCCGTTGTCGTCCGGCGCCTGCCGGATCCGCACGTAGTCGCCGGACCCCGACCGCAGCGTGCCGTCGAGCTGGAACGTGCCGGGACCCAGCACCATCGGCTGGAGCGGGAACGGCCGGTCGAACCGCGACGGCAGCTGCTGGTTGAGTGACGCGTACGTGTCCCGGAACTGCCAGGTGGAGTACGTGAGCCGGGCCGGAGCCGTGAACCCGGGAAGGTCCGAGACCCAGTTGGCCAGGAACCACTGCGTCACCAGACGGTCGAACGCCGTGCCCGTCGCGAGGGCCACGTTCTCCGCCCCCACCTCGTAGGTCTCCACCAGGCGCCGCGTGATCCCCTCGCCGTGCTGGTCCAGCACCCAGCGCAGGAACAGCCACGCCGCCCCCCGTTCCTCGAGCGTTCCCGACCCGGTCCCGGGCAGTGCAAACGTGGCGCCCGGGTTCCGCAGGTACACGAAGCCGTTGTACACGTCACCGATCGCGAAGCGCGAGAACAGCGTGTCGCGCCCCTGCGCTTCGAACCGCAGGGCGGCGAGCTCCTCCGCGATGTGCGAGAGCCCCTCGTTCAGCCAGAGCGTCTCGGAGTCGCGGTTCCGCACCAGCACGTGCTGATGGTAGCTGATCATGTGCTGGAACTCGTGCACGAACGTCACGGGCACCAGCCGTCGCACGAGATCGGTGCTCAGCGGGCAGGTGATCGAACCGTCCGGATCGGGCCCGATGGCGTAGAACACCTCCCCCTTGTTCGAGCGGGAGTCGGTCTGGAACGCCGGATCGATGTCGATCCCGAAGAAGTAGCCCGTGATGATGGACGTGCCGCACTCGGTCTCGGGCGTGAGCCGGTTCACCTCGGGCGAGAACAGGATGATCGTGACCCCGTTCTCGTCCACGTCCGACTCCGATCCGAACGCCTCCGTCGCGACCGCGTACAGGTCCTCGTCGAACAGCGCCCCCACGGACTCGAGGTCCGCCGGCGTGAATCCCCCGGCGGGCGACGCCTCGTCCACGAAGATCGCCGCGTGCTGCCCCACGTACTGCGCCACCGCGCTCACCGTCTCGAAGTCATCGAAGCCCGAGCACGGGATGTTGTTGCACACCTGGAACGACCGCTGGTCGCCGACCTTCACCGTGGGGGCCGCCACCGGGGCGCGCAGCGAGGGCGCGAGCGCCGGCCGGGGCAGCAGCGCCGCCTCGGCCTCCTGCTGCCGCAGCGCGTCGTGGAACCGCGCGGCGAACGACAGCGGCGTGCCCTCCGTCTCGGCCTGCTGCACGACCACCACCACCGCGTCGCCGGCCAGCCGGTACGACGCCGAGGTGCCCGGCAGCGTCGTCGCCGACTGCGGAGCGACGAGGTACTCGATCGTGTCCGCGCCGCCGTTGGCCGGGAACGTGGCGCACCCCGCGAGCTGCGCCGGGTTGATGGCCGCGTATTCGCCGACCGTGAGGTCGAGCGTCCCCAGCGAGGCGAAGTTCGCGGCGAGCGCGTTGCTGAGCGCCCCGGCCACACGGGCACGGATCTGCACGGGCCCCGGCGCCAGGCAGGGGGGCGCGATCACGGTGAGCGCGGTCGCGGAGCCGCTGAGCACCCGGGCGGGCGCCCCGGCGATCTCGACCTCGGCGGCCGCCGACAGGGCGGTCCCGTCGAGCACGAGGGTGTCCCCGCCGTTGAACAGCCCCGGCGTCACCGTCGTCAGCACGGGCGGCGCCGTGGCCGTCGCCGTGAGCGTCACCGCCGCCTCCGGCGCGTCCGCCGGCGTCGCCTGGACCCGGTACTCGCCGGCCGTCGGTCCGAGCGTGAGCCCGACTTCGGCGCGGCCATTCCCGTCGGTGAGTGTCGTCGTGTCGCTGAGCGCCGCGCCGGACCCGCTCACCACCTGCCAGCGGACGGCGGCACGCGGCACCGTGTCCCCGTCGGAGTCCCGCGCCACCACCGCCAGCGCGAACGGCAGCCGGGCTCCTGCGGGTGCCGCCTGCCCGTCCGTGGACGCCACGATGACGAGCTCGGCGGCCGTCGGGAGGGGATCCGTGCCCCCCCCGCACCCGGCGCCCGCGGCCAGAGTCAGGACCGCGAGCGGGACAGCCCGCGGGAGCACGCTGCGCAAACCGGTCGTCATGCCGAACCTCGATCGGGGAAGGACATCCGCGCCGCCCTCACCGCCCGGATGGAGCGCGTTAAATCGCTGTGCCACAATAATATACAGAATTCAAACCCGTTTTGACCGGGCGCCATCAGCCGTATAGTTTACCCAACCCATGGCCTTCGCTCACCTCCACACCCACTCCGAGTACTCCCTCCTCGACGGCGCCAACCGGATTCCCGACCTGGTGGCCCGCGTGCAGGAGCTCGGGATGGACAGCCTCGCGATCACCGACCACGGCAATCTGCACGCCGCGTGGTCGTTCTACGAGGCGGCGAAGGCGCGCGGGATCCGGCCCATCATCGGCTGCGAGGCGTACGTCGCGTTCGGACCCCGCCAGGCGCGCGAGAAGCCTCCCGACGCGCCGGCGCACTACTCGCACCTCGTCCTCCTCGCCCGCAACCGCACCGGGTACCACAACCTCGTCAAGCTGTCGTCCATCGGGTACCTCGAAGGCTACTACCGCCGTCCGCGCATCGACCGCGAGGTCCTGGCCGCGCACGCCGACGGCCTCATCGGCCTCGCGGCCTGCCTGTCGGGCGAGGTGGCCCTGTACCTCCGCCAGCAGCAGTACGACCGGGCCCGGGAGGCCGCCGCGTGGCTGGCCGGGGTGTTCGGCCCCGACGGCTTCTGGCTCGAGGTCCAGGATCACGGCATCCCCGAGGAGCGCATCGTGCGACAGGGGATGTTCAAGCTCGCCGACGACCTGGGCCTGCCCGTCGTGGCCACGAACGATGCGCACTACCTGCGCCGCGAGGACCACGAGGCGCACGACTGCCTGCTCGCGATCGGGACGGGCAAGGACCTCGACGACCCCAACCGGTTCCGCTTCACCGGCCAGGAGAGCTACGTCAAGTCCGAAGCGGAAATGCAGGCGCTCTTCCCGGACCGGCCCGACGTCCTGGCCAACACGCAGCGCGTGGCCGACCTGTGCGAGTTCGACTTCGAGAAGCGCTACCACCTCCCGAAGTTCCCGCTCCCCGAGGGCGTCGCGAGCGACGATGCCCTGCTGGTGGAGCTGGCCACGCGCGGCGCCGAGGCGCGCTACGGGACGCCGCTCCCCGAGCGCGTGCGGGAGCGGCTGCGCTACGAACTGGACGTCATCACGCGGTGTGGCTACGCGGGCTACTTCCTCATCGTGCAGGATTTCATCCGCGCGGCGCGCGAGCGCGGCATCCCGGTCGGTCCCGGCCGCGGCTCCGTCGCCGGCTCGCTCGTGGCCTACGGCCTGGCCATCACCAACGTGGATCCGCTGCGGTTCGACCTGCTGTTCGAGCGGTTTCTGAACCCCGAGCGGGTCTCGATGCCCGACATCGACGTGGACTTCTGTTTCGAGCGCCGCGGTGAGGTGATCGAGTACGTGCGGGAGCGGTACGGGCGCTCGAGCGTGGGCCAGATCATCACGTTCGGGACGCTCAAGGCCCGCGCGGCCCTGCGCGACATCGCGCGGGTGCTGCGCGTGCCGCCGGCCGACGCCGACCGCATGGCCAAGCTGGTGCCCTCCGGCCCGGCCTTCGCGCTGTCGGTCGCGGAAGCCGCCCAGAAGGTGCCCGAGCTGCGCGACCTCGTCCGCAGCGACGCCACCGCGGCGCGGGTGGTGGATCTCGCCCAGCGCATCGAGGGCCTGGCCCGCCACGCCTCCGTCCACGCCGCGGGCATCGTGATCGCCCCGGGCCCGCTCGACGAGTACGTGCCGGTCTGCACCCCGCCGCAGCAGCGCGGCATGGACAACGAGGACGCGCGGATCACCCAGTTCGACATGGTCGGCCTCGAGAAGGTCGGCATGCTCAAGATGGACTTCCTCGGGCTCCGCACCCTCACCGTGATCCACGACGCGGTCGCGATGATCCGCGAGCGCCGGGGCGTCACCGTGGACCCCGACGCCCTCGACGTGGACGACCCGGCCGTCTATGCCATGCTGCGCTCGGGCCGCACGGCCGGCGTGTTCCAGTTCGAGTCGCCGCTGGCCACCGACACGCTCCGGCAGATGCGGTGCGACCGGTTCGACGACCTGGTGGCCACCAACGCCCTGCTCCGCCCCGGCCCGCTCGACTCGGGCATGCACCTCGTCTTCATCCGCCGGAAGCGCGGCGAAGAGCCGGTCCGCTACCCGCACCCGGCCCTGCGCGAGGTGCTGGAGCCCACCTACGGCGTGATCGTCTATCAGGAGCAGGTGATGCGCATCGCGAACGTGCTCGCGGGCTTCTCGCTCGCCGAAGCCGACGTGCTGCGCAAGGCGGTGGGCAAGAAGGACGCGGAGCTGATCCGCCGGGAGATGGACCGGTTCGTGGACCGCGCGGTCCGGCGCGGACACGAGCGGCGCGTCATCGAGGACATCGCGGCCCAGATCGAGACGTTTGGCCGCTACGGGTTCAACAAGTCGCACTCGGTCGCGTACAGCGTGATCTCGTTCCAGACGGCGTGGCTCAAGACGCACTACCCCGCCGAGTTCATGGCGGCACTGCTCTCGTCCGAGATCGGCAATACCGACAAGGTGGTGGAGTACATCAACGAGGCCCGCGAGCTGGGCCTCCGCGTCCTGCCGCCGTCGGTCAACCAGTGCGGCTGGAAGTTCACCGTGACGGCGGACGACGAGATGCGGTTCGGCCTCGGCGCCGTCCGGAACGTGGGCCGGGGCGCCATCGAGTCCGTCCTCGACGCGCGCGGGCGGGGCGGCGCGTTCGCGGGGCTCGAGGACCTGTGCGACCGGATCGACCTGCGGCTCTGCAACAAGCGCGTCATCGAGTCGCTCATCGCCGCCGGCGCCCTCGACCAGTTCCAGGGCCACCGGGCCCAGCTGCTCGCGGCGCTCGACACGGCGCTGCGCGAGGCCCAGCTCCGCCAGGCCGAGCGCGAAGCCGGCCAGGGATCGCTGTTCGGCGAGGGCGGGGCCAGCACGGGCCCGGCGCCGCCGGTCCCCCTGCCCGACGTCGCGCCCTGGTCGGAAAGCGAGCGGCTGGCCAGGGAAAAGGACGTCGTGGGGTTCTTCATCTCCGGCCACCCGCTCGAGCGGTTCCGCGACGAGGTCACCCTCCTGGGCACGCGCACCACCGCCACGCTGGGCCAGTGGAGCGAGCACAAGGTGACGGCGGCCGTCGTGGTGACCGGCGTGAAGCGCCAGATCAGCAAGAAGACCGGCGCGGAGTACGCCCGGCTCCTGCTGGAGGACTTCCACGGGACGGCCGAGGCCCTGGTCTTCCCCGAGGCGTGGAGCAAGCTTTCCCAGGTCATCGCGGCGGACGCGGCGTTGCTGCTGACGGGCGGGTACAGCCCGCGGGACCGCGGCGAGGAGCACGCGCCGTTCATCGTGGACGACGCCGTCCCGCTCGACGCCCTGCGCGCGCAGGGCGCGATCGGGGTCGAGCTGTCGTGGCGCCTGGGCGATGCGCCCGACGCCGGCGCGGTGCGGGCCGCGGTGGCGCTCTGCGCGGCGCATCCCGGCGCCGCCCCGGTGTTCGTGGCGTGGAGCGACGGGAACGGCAGCTCGGCGCGCCTGCGGGCCCGCCGGCTGCGCGTGGCCCTGGACGACGAGCTGCTCGGGGCGTTGCGCGACGTGCTCGGCACGGCGCGCGTACAGCTCACGAAGGCGAGGTGACCGTGGCGTTCGAGCTGGAGTTCGAGAAGCCGCTGCTCGATCTGGAGCGCCAGATCGCCCACCTGAGGCGTCTCGCGGTGGACCAGCGGCTGGACGTGAAGGCGGAGATCGAGCCGCTCGAACAGCGGCTCACGGACCTGCGGCGCGACATCTACCGCGACCTCACGCCCATGCAGCGGGTGCAGGTGGCCCGCCACCCCCGCCGGCCGTACGCCCTCGACTACATCCGGAGCGCGTTCACCGACTTCGTCGAGCTGAAGGGCGACCGCCTGTTCCGGGACGACCCGGCCGTCGTGGCTGGCTGGGCCCGGCTCGATGGGCGGCCCGTGATCGTCATCGGACAGCAGAAGGGACGCGATACCAAGGAGAACCTGTTCCGGAACTTCGGCATGCCCCACCCCGAGGGCTACCGCAAGGCGCTCCGGTTCATGCACACGGCGGAGCGCTTCGGCGCGCCCGTCATCACGCTGATCGACACGCCGGGCGCCTACCCGGGACTCGGCGCCGAGGAGCGCGGCCAGGCCGAAGCGATCGCCCGCAACCTCGAGGAGATGGCCCGCCTTCGCACGCCCATCGTGGCGGCGATCATCGGCGAGGGCGGCTCGGGCGGCGCGCTCGCGCTCGGCCTCGCCGACCGCATCCTGATGTTCG
>DAINBS010000155.1:0-7497 GCA_036732805.1 Gemmatimonadales bacterium
TCGCCGGCGAGGACGTCCAGCTCGAGCTGCGCCACGCGGGTGCGCAGGGACTGGTCGGTGACGGTGTCCACCCGGGTCACCGTCACCACCCGCTCGACCCTGACGGTGTCGTGGATGACGACCGGGGCCGCGGGCGGGGGCTCCGCCGGGGGCACCCTTGCGGCGCAGGACGCCGCGGCGAGCCCGAGCAGAGGGCCGAGGATGGGAGAGGCGCGCATGACGGACTCCGGGCCGACCTTGGGGTGAACGGTGGTCCTCATGTTAGCGCGCCGCCGTGGACGCCGCCAACTGGCGTGCCGTCACGCGTCCCGACCCCGGAGCCACTCGACGTACGCGCGGAAGGCACGGCCGCGGTGGCTCACGCCGGCCTTCTCCTCGGGCGTCGCGAGGCCGAAGCTCTTGCCGAGATCGTCCGAATGGAAGATCGGATCGTAGCCGAAGCCGCCGGTGCCCTGCAGCGCGGTCTGGATCCGTCCCAGGCACGAGCCCTCGAACACGTGCGGGATGCCGTCGTGCCGCTCGAGGAAGCATACGACGCACCGGTACCGCGCCCGGCGCCGGTCCTCCGGCGCCCCGGCGAGGCGCCGCAGCAGCTCCGCGTTGTTGGCCGCGTCCTGGGCGACGTCGTCGTCCAGGGCCGGGAAGGCGAACCGGCGCGAGTGCACCCCCGGCTCGCCGCCGAGCGCGAAGACCTCGAGGCCCGAGTCTTCGGCCAGCGTGGGCATGCGCGAGAGGTTCGCGAAGTACTCGGCCTTCCGCCGCGCGTTCCCCTCGAAGCTCTCGGCATCCTCGATCGCCGACTCCTCGGGGCGCTCCCAGATGCCGCGGTCGTCCGGGAACACGACGTCCCACGGGGTGTCCGCCAGCAGCGCGCGGATCTCCCGCTGTTTTCCGGCGTTGCGGGTGGCGACGAGGAGCTTGGGCTTCACGAGAGCACCTCCCGCTGGCGGCGGAAGAGGTCGGCGATCCCGGCGTCGGCGAGGCGCAGCATGGTGTCCAGGTCGCCGCGCGCGAAGTGTCCCGCCTCGCCCGTCGCCTGGACCTCCACGTAGCGGTCCGGCTCGAGCACCACCACGTTGGCGTCCACGTCGGCGGTCCGGTCTTCGGCGTAGCACAGGTCGAGCGCGGGCTCGCCCCCCACGATGCCCACGGACACGGCCGCGACGAGCCGGCCGAACGGGTTCTCGACGCCGCGCTGATCGGCGAGCCAGCGGCAGGCGTCGGCGAGCGCCACCGCCGCTCCCGTGATGGCGGCCGTGCGGGTCCCGCCGTCGGCCTGCAGCACGTCGCAGTCGATCTGGATGGTGCGCTCGCCGAACGCGAACGTCGCGAGCGCGCCCCGCAGGCTGCGGCCGATCAGCCGCTGGATCTCCTGCGTCCGCCCGCCGGGCCCGGTCCGCTCGCGCGCGGTGCGCTCCTGGGTGGCGCGGGGCAGCATCGCGTACTCGGCCGTGAGCCAGCCGATGCCCTGCCCCCGCCGCCACGCGGGAACGGACTCGAGCACGCTGGCCGTGCACAGCACGACGGTGTCGCCGAACCGGACGAGACACGATCCTTCGGCATGCGGGTTGGCGCCGCGCTCGAAGGTCACGGGACGAAGGGCGGCGGCGGGGCGGCCGTCAGGTCGTGCCACGGATGCGCTCCACGAGGGCGGTGGTGGATCGACCGGGAAGCAGCGGGATCACGGCCACGTCGCCGCCGCGCGCGAGCACGCTGTCGCGCCCCGGCAGGGCGGCGGGATCGTAGTCGCCGCCCTTCACGAGCACGTCGGGCGCGAGCGCCGCGACGAGGGCCGCGGGGGTGTCCTCGGGGAACGGCACGACGCAGTCCACGGCCGAAAGCGCCGCGAGCACGCGCATGCGGTCGTCGAGCGTCACGAAGGGCCGGCCCTGTCCCTTTCCGAGGCGCGTGGCGGAGGCGTCATCGTTGACGCCGACGACCAGAACGTCGCCGAGCGCACGCGCGTGCTCCAGGAACGCCACATGTCCCGCGTGGAGCAGGTCGAACACCCCGTTGGTGAACACCACGCGGCCGGACACGTCGGCGCGCCAGCGGACAGCCTCGGAACGCGCACGGATTTTGGCGGACTGCATGGGACGCTCGAGCACTCGGCCGTTTGGTCGAGGGGCAAGCTGGCCATGCCGTCGTCCACGCGTCAAGTCCGGATTGAGCGGCGCGTACCGCGTCGTTAGCATTCCCCAGCCCATTGACGGCATGTTCGCTGATTCCCGGAGCACACCGTGTCGCGCATATCCCGAATCTCCCGTGGTCTGATCGCCTGCCTGCCGCTGCTCGCCTTCCCGTCGCGGGCGGGTGCCGCGGAGTCCGGCACGGGACTGGCCGAGATGGCGCGTGCGTTGCCGCTCGTGAGCGTGATCCCGTTCGTGATCATCCTCCTGGCCATCGCCCTGCTGCCGCTCTTTGCCGGGCACTGGTGGGAGCACAACCGGAACAAGGCGATCGTGGTGGCCATCATCGCGCTGCCGGTTGCCGTGTACCTGAGCCTTGCGTGGGGCAGCGCCGGCCGGATCCTCCTCGAAGAGAAGCTTCTCGAGTATCTCTCGTTCATCGTCCTGCTCGCTGCCCTGTTCGTGATCAGCGGCGGTATCTACATCCAGGGCTCGCTCGCCGGGACGCCGCTCGTGAACACGGCGGTTCTTGGCATCGGCGCGGTGCTGGCCAACCTGATCGGCACCACCGGGGCGTCGGTGGTCCTCATCCGGCCCCTGCTCCGCGCGAACAAGTCGCGGCAGAACCAGGCGCACGTCGTCATCTTCTTCATCTTCGTCGTGGCCAACTGCGGGGGGCTGCTGACGCCGCTCGGCGACCCGCCGCTCTTCCTCGGGTTCCTGGCCGGGGTGCCGTTCGAGTGGACGCTCCGGCTGTGGCCGCAGTGGCTGTTGGTGAACGCGCTCGTGATGGTCGTCTTCAACGTCTGGGACCAGGTCGTGCTCGACCGGGAGGAGAAGGCGCGCCCGGGCTCGCAGCTCGAGCAGGTGATGAAGCACGAGCCGTTCGCGATCCACGGCAAGCGGAACTTCCTGTTTCTCTTGGGCATCATGGCCATCGTGCTCGCGTCCGGGAAGGGCCTGGGCTCCGGCGGCGAACCGTGGGCGTTCGGCATCAAGGAAGCGGGCATGGCACTGCTCGCGATCGTGGCGTACGTGATGACGCCGTCGCTCAACCGCACGCGGAACGAGTTCGCCTTCGCGCCCATCATCGAGGTGGCGGTGCTCTTCATCGGGATCTTCATCACGATGGCGCCGGCGCTCGCGATCCTGAACGCGTGGGGCCAGGGAGCGCGGTCGGTGCTCGGGATGGAGTTCGGCCTCCGGCATCCGTGGCAGTTCTTCTGGGCGTCGGGATCACTGTCCAGCTTCCTCGACAACGCCCCCACCTATCTCACGTTCTCCGCCACCGCGGCGGGGCTGGAGGGTGTGGCGGCGGAAGGCCGATACCTGGGCGAATTCCTGTTGCGGGGCGAGGCGGCGGGACGCCTGCTCGCCGCGATCTCGACGGGCGCGGTGCTCATGGGCGCCAACTCCTACATCGGTAACGGCCCGAACTTCATGGTGAAGGCGATCGCCGAGAGCGCCGGCGTCAAGATGCCGAGCTTCTTCGGCTACATGGCGTACAGCATGGGCATCCTGATCCCGATCTTCGTAGTGGTGACGCTCGTGTTCTTCCGGGGGTGAGCGGAACGGCTACAGCGGGGCGCGCACCTGCGGCCGGTAGGTGATCGGGAAGGCATAGAAGAGCACCGCGACCGTGTCCGACCAGGTGGCGGACATGGTGATCTCCCGCGGGCGACCGCGACGCCGGATCGTGACGCGGTAGGCTTCCGCGGGGAGGCCCAGCTCCGTGGCCTTCGTGCGGAGCTGTCGCCGGATGTCGTCGTCGGTCAGGCTGGTGGCGTAACCGGCCTGCTCCTGCATGGCTTCCTTCATCTGGTAGTACCGGACGTAACCGCGCGCGGGGGCGATCCCGAAGTAGATCAGGATCCCCACCACCGCGAGCAGGACCAGGAAACCGACCGGCCGCTTGGTCCGCCGGCCGCCGGCAGGGGCCGCTACCACTGCGACTGTGCTCCGTCCACGATGTCGGTGACGAGCTTCTCCAGCGCCTTCCTCCGGCCTGCTCCCTCGTTGGGCGGCGCGTACTCCCCGTCCACCATCATGCTCTCACGCGTCCAGAGCGTCCGGTTCTCCCGCTGGTCGTAGATCTCGACGCGCAGGGTGAGCTGCACCCGGCGGGCGGTGACCGCCACCTGCCCCACCTGTCCCGGCTGGAACGAGAGCGGGATGTCCGGCTCGTACCGAACGATGGACCCCCGCACCACCGCGTCCGCGGTCGTCTCGGACGACGGCCGGAGCCCGAGCCGGCCCTGCACGGCTTCCCGCAGGGCATCGGCCACTTCCTGCGTCAGCAGCGGTTCGGCCGTCAGGTTCTCGAACGGCAGGATGGCGACCGTCCGGATGTGCGGCGGCAGTCCGCCGCCGGCAAACCCGTACAGGCAGCCTGCCGCGGTCAGCGCCAGCGCGGCGAGCGCGCTACGGACGCTTCCAGGTATCCGCGGAATAGGTCGCAACGCTGTCCACCTGCCGGACCGTGAGGGTGAACGTCGATCGCTGGCCGGGGAACCGCATGACGGCGCCGGTGGGATGGGTCGGGGTCGGGCCGGCCAGATCGACTTCCGCCACCCCGAGGATTTGCGGACCTTCGCGTAGCTCGGCGAGGAACCGCGGCGGCGACGCCCGGAGCACGATGTAGTCGAGCGCGCGGCTTCCCCAGACCTGGCGCCACGCCCGCCGGTCTCCCGTATCGCTGCCAAGGAACCCGGCACCTTCCTTCGGCGCCATCACGATCCCCAGGGCGGCCCACAGGACGGGGGCAACGGGCACCAGGTCTTCCATGTCGCCTTCCGGCTCGCTCCAGACCGCCGCGTCGCCCACGATGAGCGCGCTGCCCGCGCGGCCGAAGGGCCCGCGGTAGTCGAAGCGAAGCGTGTCCGGAGGAGCGAAGCGGGCCGTTGCCCGTCCCGTTGCCCTTCCCTCGCGGTTCTCGAAGCGCCATCGCAGGTCGAACTGCAGAGGCGAAGCCGGCTGAAACGCCGCCGCCCACGCCGCCGCCGTATCCGCGTCCATGGGGGCCAGGTCTTCCGGAGCGATACTCCTCAGCCGGCCGCCGCAGCCAGCGAGCAGCACCGCCGCTCCCACCATCACGGCGGCCCCGGCGCGGCGCCACCCAATCCTAAGCACTTGTCAGATCAGTAGTTGAAGCCAAAGAAGAACTCCACGAAGCTCCGGTCGGCGACAAGGAACGGCAGACCATAGCGCCCGACGTCGCCTGTATTGTACCTCCACCCGAAGTCCAGCCGCAGGACGAGCGGATAGAGGATGGCCATCCGGAGCCCGAACCCGGCGCTCCCGAGCAGGCCCCGCGCGCCCGAGCCTTCGACCCAGCCGCCCGCGATGTCGTTGAAGATGGCCCCCTGCACTCCCGGGAACCGGAACGTCCCGATGGGGAACCCGATCGAGATGAAGTGGGAGAGGGGGAAACGCAGCTCGGTGTTGAGCATCACCGCCCGCGTGCCGCCGACGGCCCCCTGCATGGGATACCCACGCAGTCCCCACGAGCCGCCCAGGGCCACGCGCCGCGGCCGCGCGCCCGCCGAGTAATAGCCGAAGAGGCGGACCGCGACCGCCGACTCCGATGCCAGTCGGAAGTAACGGCGCTCGTCGAGCGTGACCTGCCAGGAGTCGAACCGGCCGTTCGTCAGGTCGTTGGTCACGCCCAGCGTGAGATTGCGGCGCTCGCCCTCGATGGGTCCGGTGGGCAGCCAGCGCGCGTTGTCACGGACGAAGCTGATGTAGTTGGACGCGAGCCAGCCCGTGCGCTGCGGCTCTTCCCGGTCGCCGCCCACGAGGTCGAACCGGTCGGAGTGCTCGAGTCGCAGCTGGCCCTCGACCCGTGAAAAGCGCGAGTACGGCCACCGGAGGCCGAACATGCCGCCCCACGACGTCTCGTTGTAGACGGTTTCGAAGTCCCCCTCGTAGAACGTGCCGCGGAGCCGGAACGCGCCGGCGCCCCAGTTCAGGCGCCGCTTCTGGTTCAGGTAGAAGACGGAGCCGTTGATGTTGCCCAGGATGTCCCCGAAGCCGCTCTGCTGGAACGACGTGAGCGACACGAAGAGGAGGTGGTCGGACAGGAAGTCCGAGAACAGGAAGAGCGCGCCCGCCGCGGCGCCGTATCCGGGCGCCACCGCCGCGTCGCCCGCCGCGAAGTCGAGCGAGTAGCGGTTCTCGTACGGCGTGGGATTGGCGCGGGCGTATCGGGCGTCCACCAGCTCCGGCCACGACCAGCCCGGTTCCTCCTGGAACCGCGCGAGCGTGAACGTGGCGGCGCTGTCCGCGGGCAGCGGGGCCCGGCGCCGGAAGATCCCGTAGGTCAGCTCGTAGAACCCTCCGTACACGAGCACACTGTCCGTTTCGATCCACTGGGGGTCGAACGCGCCCGAGAGGGTCGCGGTTTCCTGGCGGCCCGTTCCGGCCTCGTCCACCGAGTAGACGTCGTAGATGCCCGACCGGTCCGAGGAGAAGTACACCCGTCCGTTGTCGGCCCAGCGGGGCGTCTCGTCCCGCCACGGGCCGTAGGTGAGATACGAGACGGCGCCCGAGCCGAGGTCGAGCCGGAACAGGTTCACCGCCCCGTCCGTGCCGTAGGGCGTGCGGTCGGACGCGAACACCACGGTCCGGCCGTCGGGGCTCACCGTGGGATCGAGATCCTGATAGCGGTCCTGCGTGAGCCGCTCGAGCGTGCCCTCCGGCAGGCGGAGGCGATAGAGGTCGGAGATCCCGCTCACGGTGAGGCCGCTGAACACGATGCTCCGGCCGTCGGGCACCCAGGCCGGGGAGAGGATCGAGACCAATCCATCGAACTGGTACCGTCCAACCACCTTCCGCCGCTCGAGGTCCCACAGGAAGAGCGCGTCGCGCTCGAGGTACTTGCTCGAGAAGACGGCGACGCCCTCCCGCGTGTCGATCCGGGACGAGAACGGGTGGAAGGACTCGAACTCCGGCGAACGCTCGCCGGTGAGCGCCGGACGGCCGCTTTCGGGTTTGTCGAGCACCATGGTGTGGATGGCCATGAAGCCCGTGCGGGGCGAGAGGTACAGCAGGCGGGTCACCGAGTCGTCGGGAACCCGGTAGGCGACGGGCTTGATGGCGACGTTCGCGAGCCGCCAGGCGGCCAGCCCCATGGGGTCCCGGGAGGCGACCGCCGGGAAGTAGCGACGCTTGAAGTAGAGCTGATACCGCTCGTTCAGGTCGTCCAGCGGGAGACCGTACACGCCCTGCAGGGCCTCCTCGAACGAGCGGTACTTCCACAGGTCCCGGTACAGCACCTGCACCCGCCAGTCGCCGAACTCCTCGGCCAGCCAGGCGTGGATGGCCCCGCCAAGCGGGTAGGCCACGAAGCCGTACAGGTACGTGAGGTCTC
>DAINBS010000156.1:0-2376 GCA_036732805.1 Gemmatimonadales bacterium
GAGGCGGAGCGCTGACCCGTGCGAGGGCGCACGGGACCCGGCCGCAAGTCACAGGGGTGGTGAGGCGGTTGTCGAACACGATGTGCCACCCCGCGTCCGCCTGGGTTTCGTGTCGGCGGAGTTGTCCGATCGAGACCCAACGTTGCGCAATCGGCCGGCCTGACCTATGGTCGGATGACCTCAGCCTTGGAGACGACGTGTCCCTGGTCCGCAATCGCACCGGCAGCATGAAGATCACCTCGATCATCCTGCTGCTCCTGGTCGTCGCCGGCGTGTACGTCGCGTACGCGTTCGGCAGCGTGTACTGGCGGCGGTACGCGCTCACCGACGCGGTGGATGAGCAGCTGGCCTACGCCGGCCAGGTCGTGGACGAGACCATCCGGCAGCAACTGGTCAGCAAGATCGCGACCATGAACCTGCCGCCGGCGGCCAGCCGGGTGCGGATGTCGCGGAGCGGCGCCCGGACCATTCAGCTCACGATCGCCTACACCGAAACGGTGAACCTGCTGTTCACCAAGAAGGACATTCCCATCTCCGTCACGAGGCGCCGGACCTACTGAGGTGATCCGACCGGAAACGGCCTCGTCACCCGTCCGGGGGAACACGGCGGCGTGAGCGGGCTCGGGATTCTCCTGCTCGCGGTGGCGAGCCTCGCCGGCCTCGTCCTGATTCCGCTCGGGCTGCCGGGCCTGTGGGTCATCGTGCTCGGCGTGATCGGCTACGGCTGGCTCACGGACTTCCGGACCGTGGGTGTCGGGACCATCGGGCTCGTCCTCGCCCTCGCCATGGCCGGCGAGCTCGTGGAGGCCTGGGCGGGCTTCAAGCTGGCGCGCCGGTACGGCGGGTCCAGGCGCGCCGGATGGGGTGCGGTGATCGGCGGCATTGCGGGCGCCATCGTAGGCGTGCCAATCCCCATCGTCGGGAGCGTGATCGGCGCCTTCGCGGGCGCGTTCGCCGGGGCCGCCGCCTTCGAGTACTATGGCGCCCGGTCGCTCGACGGCGCCACGCGCGCCGGCTGGGGCGCCGTCCTGGGCCGCGCATTCGGCGCCGCGGTGAAGGTGGCCCTCGGGCTCGTGATCGCGGTCATTGGAGCGGTCGCGGTCTTCCGCACGTGACGCGGGCGCCGGGCCGCTGATGGACCCGCGACGTTAGATTGCCCGCTCCCAGCCCCTCGTTCACCCCGTCACCCGACAGGTTCATGAGCCAACCCACCGCCGTCGACGACCACGACGACATCATCTACCCGGCGACCCTCCCGTTCCTCCTCGTGCACCTCGTGTGCTTCGGCGCGATCTGGACGGGTGTGAACGCCACCGTCGTGACCCTCGCGGCCGTGCTGTACGTCGTCCGGATGTTCGGCGTCACCGCCGGCTACCACCGGTACTTCTCGCACCGGACCTTTCGGACGAGCCGGGTCGGCCAGTTCCTGCTGGCGCTCCTCGCGCAGAGCTCGGCGCAGCGCGGGATCCTGTGGTGGGCCGCCAAGCACCGCCACCATCACCGCTTCTCCGACCTGATCGAAGACGTGCACTCCCCGCGCCAGCACGGATTCTGGTACGCGCACCTTGGCTGGGTCTTCCGGCCGCGGCATGCCGCCACCGACTACACGGCGGTGCCGGACCTGGCCCGCTACCCCGAGCTGCGCTTCCTGGACCGGCACCAGTACCTCCCGGCCGCCGTGCTCGCGGTGGCGGTCTGGCTCGTCGCGGGATGGCCGGGGCTCGTGGTGGGCTTCTTCTGGAGCACCGTGGCGCTGTACCACGGGACGTTCATGATCAACTCGCTTGCCCACGTGCACGGCACCCAGCGCTACGTGACGGGCGACGACTCCCGCAACAACTGGTGGCTGGCGCTCATCACGCTCGGCGAGGGCTGGCACAACAACCACCACGCCTATCAGCGGTCCACCCGGCAGGGATTCCGCTGGTGGGAGGTGGACCCGACGTTCTACATCCTGAAGGCAGTCTCGTGGACCGGCGTGGTCCGCGACCTCGGGGCGCCGCCGCCGGACGTCGTGCGGAACGAACACCGCCTTGGCCGCGCCGTCGTCGAGAAGGTTGCGCGGGAGCTGGCGGCCACGTTCTCGCCGGAACAGCTGGCGCATGACGTGCGGGCCGCATGGGCGGCCTCACCGCACCTGCGGGACCTCCGGGACCGCGTCCGCACCGCGCGCGACCAGATGAGTGACTGGGCCGCCGGCGTGCACCTGCCCAACCTGCCCACCCTCGAGGAACTGCGCGCGCGTGCCGAACAGATGTACGCGCAGTCGCCGTCGATGGACGAGATCGTGGCGCGGGCGCGCGAGGTCCTCACGGAGCGGGTGTCACTCTTGGTCCTGCAAATGGAGTCAGCTCCCCTGACAGCATAGGACGGACG
>DAINBS010000156.1:2476-7466 GCA_036732805.1 Gemmatimonadales bacterium
GGTCACCCGCCACTGATCGCAGCGACAACCGCATCACGGTGGCACTCGCGGGACAGGCGGTCGTGAACTCCACCGACTGACGCACGGCGGCCGGAACCGCGCCGCGTGTGGACTGCTCGAATCCGAAACGGGGGAAGAAGTCCGCCGCGGTTTCGGTGAGCAGCCAGACGGTCCGGACGTCATGGCGCCGGGCCAGCTCGATGGAGGCCGCCGTCAGCGCGAGCCCAACCCCGCCCCCGCGCCGGGCGGGCGCCACGGCGACCGAGCGCAGCAGGGCATCATGCCCGTACAGCTCGAGCGCCGCGCAGCCCACGATGCCGCCGGGCTCACGGGCGATGATCGCGGACCCGAGATGCGGCTCGAGTCCGTCGAGCGGGAGGCCGCTCGCGGTGACCAGGTCCGCAATTTCGCCCCAGTGGGCCGGGTTCGCCGGGACGATCTCGTAGGGCTCGGTGCCCGCGCTGCGCGTCATACGGGACGCTCCTCCCCGAGGGCCCGGTGGAACAGATCGGTGTTGAGGGCCAGAATCTCGCCCAGCGGCCCCTGCGGCGTCACGGGTGGCCACGCCACGGGGCGACAGGAACTCCCGCCACATCGTGGGAAGCTGACCGATCGCGACGCCGGACGCCAGGTGCGGGTCGGACGGGACGCCACCGCTTGACGGGCCCGGTACCGCCGGTAGGTTCCCTGTTGAGGGCGGGTCGGAGCGACTGCCGGACCAACAGAGATTCATGCGCGGTCGCCCCAGTCTTCGGCGATGCCGAGCCTGTGCCCGGGTACGGGATGGCGAGACCCGAGACGGACGCCGCACCGCTGTCAAAGGGTCGGCTGACCTCTTCGACCCGCCCCTTCATAGAAGAAAACGGCGCGCCAACTGGCGCGCCGTTCGCGTGTGGGTCCCCCTGACGCTCAGTCCTTGGCCCGGTCGAGATACTCGCCGGTGTTGGGATTGACGCGGACCCGCTCGCCCACCCCTACGAATTCGGGCACGTTGACCGTGACGCCGTTGCTGAGCCTGGCCGGCTTGCTGGACGCCGTCTTCGTGGCGGTCTTCATGACCGGCGTCGTCTCCACGATTTCGAAGGTCAGCGCCGAGGGGAGGTCAATCGCCACCGGCCGCCCCTCGTAGAACTCGGCGATGATCCGCAGACCCTCTGTGACCCACTTGGCGGCATCCCCCAGGGTCTCCTGGTCGAGGTCGTACTGCTCGTAGTTCTCGGCGTTCATGAACGTGAAGTGTCCGCCGCCCCCGTACAGGAAGTCCAGCTCATGCGTTTCCAGGTCCGCCGTATGCAGCGTGTCGGCGGCGCGGAAGCGGTGCTCCACGGTGCTGCCGCTCTTCAGTTTCTTCAGTTTCGCGTGCACCATCGCCCGCAGGTTGCCGGGAGTGTGGTGATGGAACTCGATGACACGACAGGGCTCGCCCTCGAACATGATGGCCATGCCCCGTCGGATGTTGGTCGCGGTGATCGACATTGCGGTCCTGCGTCCTCCTCAAGAGGCCGGCAATCTACATGGGAGGGGTCGAGGGGGCGAGTGATCGAGGATGGATAGAGGGATAGAGGGATGGGGAACGGTGCTTCCCTATCCCTCGATCCCTCGATCACTCCATCCCTCCGGGGGGGGCGGAAGGGGAGCGCGGGTCACAGGTACTGCTGAAACAACACCATCCCCACCAGCGTGAGGCTCACCTGGATCGCCACCAACGGCCGCCGAGCCTGGTCGTATGCCTCGGGGAGCAGCTCCTCGAGCACCATGAACACCATGGCGCCGGCGGCGAAGCCCAACCCGTAGGGCAGGGCCTGCCGGAAGGTGTCCACGAACAGGAACGCGGGAACGGCCATCAGGGGCTGGGGAAGGGAAGAGAAGATGCTCCAGCCCGCGCACGCCAGCACGGTCTTGCCGCGCGGCCGCAGCACCGCGCTGATCGCGAGCCCTTCCGGGACGTTGTGGACCGCGATGGCGAGGGTGATGGCGAGTGCCAATGACGCGCCGCCGCCGAACGAGACCCCCACCGCCACGCCCTCGGCGAAGGAATGCACGGTCATGACGATCACGATGAGGAACATGCGGCGTTTGTCGCCGCCGCCGACCTCCCCGAGCGCCGTGTCGTGATCGCCCAGCCAGCGCTGGGTGCCGAGGATGAACACCACGCCCAGCAGCCCGCCCATCAGCGTTTGCCATGCGCCGTACGTGGTCCCCTCCGCCAGAATCCCGAAGCTCGCGCCGAGCATCAGCCCACCGGCGATGGCGTTGGCCGACGCCACGGCGCGCGGGGAGATCCGGCGCAGGAACAGGAACGGGAGAGCGCCCAGGCCGGTGGCGACGGCGGTCATCAGACCGTACAGGAAGACCGTGAGGGCCGGCGTCACGCCGCGAATCCCCGCATGAACACCACGATGCCCATCGCCACGACCGTCGCCAGGGCGATGCTGCGGTGCCCAGTCTGCCGGTAGGACTCCGGCAGCAGCTCCGACATGGTGAGCTGGATGAGCGCTCCCACGGCGAAGCCGAGCGCCCACGGCAGGCTTCCGGGGGCCGCGGCGATGATCGCGTAGGCCACGACGGCGAGCAGGATCTGACTCACGTTGGCGGCCACCGCGAGCCCCGCGGCATGGACCACGCCCACGCCGCGTCCCGTGAGGATGGCGCAGAGCACGGTGGCCTCGGGGATGTTGTGCACCGCGATCGCGAGCGCCATGAATACGCCGAACGGCCGGCTCACCGCCATCGCGGCCCCGATGGCGACGCCTTCGGAGGCGGAATGCAGGCTGTTGACGAGCAGGACCTGGTATCCGTAGGCGTCCGTGCGGTCGTCGAGCCGGTTGAGGTCGAGGTCTTCCGTGCCCGAGGCCGTGTGCGTGCCGACCACGAACAGGATGCCTAGTGCCGCGCCGGCGGCCACGGCCGTCTTGCCGAGCCCAAGGCCCACGACGAGCAGGCCGTAGGCGGCGCCGAGCATCATGCCCGCGGCCACCGCGTTCGCGAGACCGATGTGGTCGAGCGGCACCCCGCGGCCGAGCGCGAACGGGCCGATCCCGAACACCGCCGTCGCGGCGGCGAGCGACGCGAACACCAGCACGACGAGCGTGAGGTCGGGAAGCGGGGTCACGGCGTCGGGCCGGTCATCGTCAGCAGGCTGCCCAGCAGATCCACGGCGTACCACAGGTTCGCGATCCGCAGGTTCTCGTTCGGGGCGTGCTGGTTGTTGTCGTGGTTCACCACGGGCACGATCACCGCCGGCTTCCCGAGCACGTCCGTGAACAGGTACAGCGGCAGCGAGCCCCCCATGCCCGGCAGGAGCACGAACTCCTGGTCGGTGGCCCGCGCGGCCGCGGCCACGATGTCCCGCACGATGGGCTGGTTCATGGGGGTCCGGGCCGCCGGGTACCCGTGCTCCCGGGTCACCTTGGCGATGCGGGGGTGGGCGAGCCTCGTGGCCAGGTCCGGATCCTCGCGGACGATCTCGTAGCCCTGCCGCCTGACATGCGCTTCGACCAGGTCCTGCATCCGCTCCGGATCGTTGCCCTTGACCAGCCGGATGCCCAGCGTGGCGGTGGCCTCGGCGGGGATCACGTTCGCGGCCAGGGCCCCCACGTTCGCGCTGCGCAGCCCGAGCACGCTGAGCGCGGGCAGCATCAGCCGCTCCGCGAGCGTCGCCGGCGCGCCTTCGGTGGCGGCGAGCCCCAGCTCGCGGCGCAGCTCGTCGTCGTACTGCGGCAGGCGTGCCAGCGCTTCGCGCTCCTCGGCGCCGATCGGTGCCGCATCATCGTAGAACCCGTCCACCAGCACGGTGCCGTCGGCATCCCACATCGTGGCGAGCAGCTGACTCAGCAGCCGTCCGGGGACCGGGGCCCAGTTGCCGTAGTGACCGGAGTGGAGCCCGCGGTTCGGACCGTACACCGTGATCTCGACGCTCGTCACGCCCCGGACGCCGAACGCGAGCAGGGGCCGCCCGCTCTGGTGGACCGGCCCGTCGAGCAGCAACCAGGCGTCGGCGTCCGCCAGGCGCGCGGCGTATGTCTCGAGGTAGGTCTGGAGGTGAGGCGATCCCGCCTCCTCCTCGCCTTCGAAGAAGAAGATCAGGTTCGTGGTGGGCCGGATCCCGGCCTCCCGAAACGCCGTGAGGACCTCCAGCACCGCCGAGATGGGCGCCTTGTCGTCGCCGGCCGAGCGGGCGTACAGGCGCCACTCGCCGCCCACGGTCTCGCCATCCCGCGGCAGGGCACGCGCGACCCCGCCCGCGTCGTGCCGCGCGGTGTAGAGCGTCGGCGACCAGGGGTCCTGCAGCCATTCCTCGGGGTTCGCCGGCTGTCCGTCATAGTGGGCATAGAGCGCCAGCGTCCGGGTGGCCCCAGGTACGGTGAGCCGCCCGAACACGACCGGCGGCGCGCCCGGGAGGCGCAGCAGGTCCGTCTCCACGCCCACCGCGGCGAGCCGCTCCCGCAGATAGGCCGCGTTGCGCGCGATCCCCGCCGAATCCGACGCGACGTTCGGAAGCGCCAGGAACTCGGCGTAGCGCCGCAGGATTGCCGGGGCCTGCGTCGTCCGATACGCCCGCGTGACGGCCGCGCCGTCCTGCGCGGGAAGGGATGCCCCACTTCCGAAGGCGACGAGGCCAAGCACGACGGCGATGCGGGAGGAGGGCGACCACACGGCGGGGCTCCGGTTTGCGTGTCCCGAAGTTAGCGCGCGTGCGCCGGCCGCGTCGAGCGCGACCCCGGCTGCGCCGCGCGCTGCCAGTGGCTACAATGCACGGAGCCAATTTCGAGGAGTTGCCGTGCTTCCGGAGCCTCTGCACCCCGCGGTGGTGCACTTCCCGCTCGTATTTGCCCTGGTGCTGCCGATCCTTGCCATCGTCGCGGTCTGGCGGATCGATGACGGCGCGCCGCTCCGCACGTGGGGCACCGTGGTGCTCCTCGCGGTGGTCGCGTTCGGGGCGGGGTTCATGGCGTCGCGGACCGGGCAGGCCGAAGAGGAGCGGGTGGAG
>DAINBS010000157.1:0-7451 GCA_036732805.1 Gemmatimonadales bacterium
GTACGTGGGCCGCTCGTATGGGTGGTCGTCCTGGGCGTCCACGAAACTCACGCCGCTGGCCGCGTCGATGTTCGCGGCCCGGCCCGTCTCCAGGTTGTACGCGAAGACGTGCCCGTCCTCGAGGTACAGGAACCAGCGGCTGTCGGGCGACGTGCCCATCGTGCGGCTCAGCGACTTCTCGATGAGCGTGCGCTCGCCCGTCGCGATGTTCACCCGGTAGTAGTCCGCCCGGCCCCCGCCCCAGGCGACCTCGCCGCGATACGGTGCGTCGAGCCGGCCGATTCCCCATTTACCGTTCGCGGTGGGCTGGACGGTGCGCATGTCGTCGTCGCCGAGCTGCACGAAGGTCCGCGACCCCAGATGGAGCACCGCCGGCAGGGTCGCGCGGCGGAGCTGCTGGATGCGCACCATCTGCACCGACTGCGGCTCCGTGTCCTTCCAGTGCCAGACATCCACGTTGGCCTTGGGATCCCCGCCCTCGTCCGGCTCGACCTCCTGTTCCTTGACGCCCAGGAACAGCCGCGTGCCGTCCTTGCTCCACTGGAGGGACGCGAACTCGCTCACCACCATGCCCTTGGGGAACGCCGCATCCGTGGTTGCGTCGAATACCACGGCCCTCGACCGTGGCGTGCCGAGGCCGGTCCAGGCGTACAGCACGTTGTCCTTCTGCTTCCTCTCCTTGGCCTTGTCGCCGGAGAGCACCGCGAGATTGGCGCCGGAGTCGCTCCAGGAGAGCTGCGCGTAGTCGCGAGCGCCGGTGTTCAAGGCCTGCGTGGCGCCGGTGGCGAGGTCCATCAGGTACACGCCGTTACCCAGCCGCTCGGCAGCATCCACCGTGTACGCCAGGAGCCGGCCGGCATCGTCGAACGCGTACAGGTTCACGTTGCCGACGTTGCGCGTGACGCCCGTGGCCAGCTCGCGGAGCACCAGGTCGCCGCCGTCGCGCGTCGTGTCGCCCTGCGGCCGGTTCAGCCGGACCGCGAGCCACCTGGCGTCGTTCGAGAACTGGAAGCTCGCCGCGTTGGGGACCGTGAACTTCTGCCCGGTCGCAACCTCGAGCAGCTCGAACCGCCGGGCCGGCCGCGTCGCCTGCCCCGCCGCCCCACGCTGTGGAGCCGGCGCACTCGGCCGGGCGCCCCGCCGCGTGGAGTCCCGGCCCGGCGGGTTCAGGTAGTAGCCCACCCACCGGCTGTCGGCCGAGAACATGGGCGCGCCCGCAGCGCCACCGCCAAAGCCGCCCGGGCCGCCCCCGCCCCGGGCCTCCGGCGGCGCCCCGGCCGGGATCCGGTACGCCGAATCGCCGTCGAGCTGCCGGACGATCACGGTCCCGTCGCCCTCGTTGGGCTGGATGGCGTGCACCATCCAAAGGCCGTCGGGAGAGATGGCCGCGTTCGTGATCCGGCTCCAGGGCCCGTACTCGTCGAGCGACAGGAGCTTGGGTGCCGTGTCGGCCTTGGCGGTCGCCGTGTCGCTGGTCGGGCGATTACGCGGCGGCTGAGCACCGGCGGCGGAGATCGAGGCGGTGAGGAGGACGAGGATGGCCGGCGCAAAGCGGGCGGGACTGCGGCGCATGGGAGGTCTCCGGGCGGCGGGGCGGATGCTGCGGTATCGCCGGTAGGTACGCGCCAAGGAGGCGAAATGTTGTCCTGGGGCGCGATCCAAAGCCGTGGTCCCGCCCTGCCCAGTCAGGGTGACCGACGGAGGAACGGAACCGTCACGCACGTTTGCGAGTACACTCTCAGGCATGCCGGGACCGTACCGCACCGTCGCATCCGCCATCACCGTCGGCCTCGTCGCCGTCATCACGGCTTGCGAGCCCGGTCGCGGGCCCACCATGCGGTTCATCGCCACCACCCCCCATCAGGAGTATGTCAGGCGGCTTCAAGAAGTGGGGCTCGACCACACGGCACTGGGGCGCGACTGGATTGCCGCGGCCACCGAGGCGCTGGCAAGGCCGGTGGACGTCGAAACGCCATACCTCGAAGCCCGGTACCTGGATCCGGGGCTCGCCGCCGCGGTGGCGTACCGGATCGTCCTCGAGCGCGGGCAGCGCCTGGTGGTGCGGCTCGATGTGAGAGACAGCGTCCGCGTCGACGGCCGGTACTTCCTGGATCTCTTCTTCACCCCCGACAGCCTCACGCCCCTGAGGCCCGTCGCGACCGCGGACTCGAGCGGGCGGGAGCTGGAGTACGTGGCGCTGCGCCCCGGCACGTATGTGCTCCGCATCCAGCCGGAGCTGCTGCGGGGCGGCCGAGTCACCGTCTCCCTCTCCGCCCGCGCGTCGCTGGGCTTCCCGGTCGCCGGGCGCGACATGGCGGGCATCCGGAGCCGATTCGGCGCGCCGAGGGACGGGGGGCGGCGCGAGCACCATGGGGTGGACATCTTCGCCCCGCGCGGGACACCGGTGGTCGCGGCGGCGGCGGGCCAGGTTTCCCGCGTCCGCACGAGCGGGTTGGGCGGCAACGTCGTGTGGCTGCGCGAGGCGGGGTACGATCGCCGGCTGTACTACGCGCATCTCGACCGGCACGCGGTCGCCGAGGGCGCCTGGGTCAAACCCGGGGACACGCTCGGCTTCGTGGGCAACACGGGAAACGCGCGCACCACCCCACCACACCTGCACTTCGGCATCTATATGCGCGGGCTTGGCCCCGTGGACCCGCACTTCCACCTGTACGATCCGCCGCACGATGCCGAGGGGTTCGATGGAGACACGGCGCTCGTGGGCCGGTGGGCGCGCCTAGGGCGCGCCGGGGCGGTCGTGCGGTCACGCCCTCGCGCCGACGCGCCGCCCGTGGACGCCCTGCCCGCGTTCACGCCCATCGAGCTCCTGGCCGGTTCGGGCCGGTGGTATCGGGCGCGCCTGCCGGACGGGCGCGAGGGCTACGTGGCCCTGCGCGAGGCCGAGGGGCTCGTTGCCCTGGAGGTGACGACGGTGGTCACCGGCTCGCTGCTCAGGGGTCCCGCCCCCGACGGGGCGCCCATCGACTCGCTCTCGAGCGGGGACACGGTCCCGGTGTTGGGCCGGTTCGGGGAGTACGCGCTGGTCGAGTGGATCAGCGGACGGCACGGCTGGATCGCCGGACAGATGCTCGGAGCGACCGCTGAGGGCAACCCGTCTCTCACGGTGGGCGGCCGCGCTCGAGGGCGCTGAGCGCTAGTGCCGATCCAACTTGTCCGGCCTAGTGTTCACCCTGGGCGAATCCATAGGTGGAACAAGTTGGACCGGCACTAGGTCGCCGACCTCTCCGCCTCAGCGACGAGGGCGATTCCCCCACGCACGTTCTGATGCACCCGCACTAGGACATGCCGTGGCGCGATGGCGTAGACCACATCATCGGCGATCCGCGCCGCGAGCGTCTCGCAGAACGCCCCCTCGTCCCGGTAGGACCACAGGTAGTACTTCACCGCCTTGGACTCGAGGCAGCGTCCCGCCGGTTCGTAGTCGATCTCGACCGAGCCGAAATCCGGCTGCCCCGTCTTCGGGCAAATGGACGTGAACTCCGTGGCGTCGAGGTGGATGCGCTGCACGTCCGGCGCCGGGAACGACTCACGCTTGAGGACTTCGCGCGCCTCGGCGGGACTCTTCGGCCGCGGGAGGGGGCCGGTGGGGGGAAGGCCTGACATGGGAGTCCAATCTAAAGCGGGATGGCGGGATAGGCGGGATGGGCAAGGTGGTGGGTCATCCCGCCCATCCCGCTCATCCCGCTTCACGCCACGCGCGCCTACTTTTCTTGAATGGCACCCCGTCCCGCCGTCGTCCTGCTCTCGGGTGGGCTCGACTCCACGACCACGCTGGCCATCGCCCGCGCGAAGGGGTTCATCCTGCATGCGCTGACCGTGCACTATGGCCAGCGCCACGCGGCTGAACTGGCGGCGGCGCGGCGGGTGGCGCAGGCCTTCGGGGTGCGGGAGCACAAGGTCCTGTCGGTGGACCTGCGCGCGTTCGGCGGATCGGCCCTCACCGCCGACATCCCCGTCCCCAAGGACCGCCCTGACACCGCGATCGGCCATGGCATTCCGGTCACGTACGTCCCAGCGCGCAACACGATCCTGCTCTCACTGGCCCTGGCCTGGGCGGAAGTGCTCGGTGCCTGCGACCTCTTCCTGGGCATCAACGCGCTCGACTACTCGGGGTATCCCGACTGCCGGCCCGAGTACATCGCGGCCTTCGAGACCATGGCCAATCTGGCCACGAAGGCCGGCGTCGAGGGATACCGGCGCTTCACGATCCACACCCCGCTGATCCGCATGTCGAAACGCGAGATCATCCGGACCGGGCTCGACCTGGGCGTGGACTTCGCCATGACCGTGAGCTGCTACGACCCGGACGAGACGGGCGCCGCCTGCGGCGCGTGTGACGCCTGCCTGCTGCGCCGCCGGGGCTTCGCGGAGCTGGGCGTGCCCGATCCCACCGTCTACGCCACGGGGCGACCCGCGTGACCTACGCGGTCAAGGAGGTGTACTTCACCCTCCAGGGCGAGGGGTACCACACAGGGCGGCCCGCGGTGTTCCTGCGTTTCGCCGGCTGCAACCTGTGGAGCGGGCGGGAGGCGGACCGCACCGCCGCCGTGTGCCGGTTCTGCGACACGGACTTCCTGGGCACGGACGGGGTGGGTGGCGGGCGGTATGCCGCGGAGCAGCTCGCGAGCCTGGTCGCGGCCACGTGGGACGCCGCGGTGCGCGACGACCGCTTCGTGGTCTGCACAGGCGGCGAACCGCTGCTCCAGCTCGACGAGCCGCTGCTCGCCGCCCTCCACGCACGCGGGTTTACGGTCGCAATCGAGACCAACGGCACGCTCCCCGTGCCGGACGGTGTGGACTGGGTGTGCATGAGCCCCAAGGCGAGTGCCGATCTCGTCGTGACGTCGGGTGACGAATTGAAGCTCGTCCACCCCCAGGAGGGCGCGGATCCCGAGCGGTACAGGCATCTGTCCTTCACGCACTTCTTCCTGCAGCCGATGGACGGGCCCGAGCGCGAGCGCAACACCGAATTGGTACGCGCCTACGTGAGCACGCACCCCGGCTGGAAGGTGAGCCTGCAGACACACAAGCTCCTGGGAATCCCGTAGGACCGACGGTCTGATCGCCCCCCTCGTTCCGCATCGCCTCTCATCGTCGTGATGGCCGCTCGTCGCCCTTCGTCGCCCGCTATCTTCCCGCCATGCCCAAGGCCGCTGTCATGCCCGGCCCCCGCAAGGCCATCGAGGTGCGCGACTTCCCCGAGCCCGCGTTGGAGCCGGGAGCGATCCTGCTCGAGACCATCGCCAGCGAGGTCTGCGGCACCGACGTCCACCTGCACCACGGCCGCCTGGCCGGCGTTCCGTACCCCATCATCCCCGGGCACGTGAGCGTCGGGCGGATCGCTGCCCTGCGCGATGTCACCCACGACGCCCTCGGCGCGCCGCTCACCGAAGGCGACGTCGTCACGTTCTACGACGTTCACGGAACGTGCGGGAAGTGCTGGTACTGCCTCGTCGGCCGCCAGCCGAACCGGTGCCCTGAACGCCGCGTCTACGGCATCACCTTCTCCGCTGACGACGGGCTGCTGGGCGGGTGGGCCGAGCGCATCTACCTCAAGCCCGGCGTGCTGACTGTGAAGATCCCGGAGGGACTCACGGCGGACGACGTCATCGGCGGCGGCTGCGGGCTGTTCACCGGGTTCGCGGCGGTCGAGCGAGCCGACGTTCCAATGGGGGCGACCGTGCTCGTGCAGGGCGCCGGGCCCGTGGGACTCGCGGCCGCGGCGTTCGCGGGCCTGCGCGGCGCCGCCGCGGTCATCGTGATCGGCGCCCCGGAGGCGCGCCTCGAACTCGCCCGCCGCTTCGGGGCGGACGAAGTCCTGCTGTTCGAGTCCACGTCGCCGCACGAGCGGGACGCCGCTGTCCGCGGCCTGACGGGCGGCCGGGGCGTGGACGTGGCGATCGAGGCCACCGGCAACGCGGACGCCGTGCCCGAAGGGCTCCGCCTGCTGCGTGACGGCGGCACGTACGTCATCGCGGGTCACTACACCGACGTCGGACCCGTGAATCTCAACGCTCACACGGATGTGAACCGCAAGCACGCGCAGATCCGGGGTCAGTGGGGAACGGACTTCACGCACGTCGTGCGGGCGCTGGCCCTGTTCGCGCGCCACCGCGCCCACCTGCCGTTCCGCGACGTCATCGGCGGCCGATACGGATTGTCGGACGCGGGGCGCGCGCTTGCCGACGTCGAGGCCCTCCGCGTCCCCAAGGCCGTGATCGTGCCGAACGGGCCGGCCGAGTGACACCTCGGTTCGCGACGTACCTGTTCGATCTCGACGGGACCCTGCTCGACTCGGTCGAGCTGATCCTGGCGTCCTACCGGCACACCGCGCTCGCGCATCGCGGCGAGGCGCCCGACGACGCGGTCTGGCTCGCCGGCCTCGGGACCCCGTTGCGCACCCAGCTGCGTCACCTGAGCGACGATCCGGTCGAGATCGAGGCGATGACCGAAACCTATCGGGAGCACAACCTGGCGAACCACGATCGGATGGTCCGCCCGTATGACGGGGTCGTGGACGCGGTTCGCGGGCTGGCCGCGCGCGGTACCCTCGGCCTGGTCACCAGCAAGCTGCGGCAGGGCGCGTTGCGGGGGCTCCGCGTCGCCGACCTCGAGGCAGCGTTTTCCGTGGTGATTGGCGCCGACGATGTGGACCGGCACAAGCCCGATCCCGCCCCGGTGCTCGCCGCCGTCGAACGGTTGGGGGCGGACCCGTCAACCACGGTGTTCATTGGCGACTCGCCCCACGACATGGCCGCGGGCCGCGCGGCCGGAGTACGGACGGCCGCGGCACTCTGGGGGCCGTTCCCCCGCGAGACACTCGAGCCGCATCGCCCGGATCGCTGGCTCTACGCTCCCGCGGACCTCGCGACGTTGTAGCCTCCCCCCCACAACCCACCGTGGCCTGAAACTCCCAACCTTTCCGGACCGTCTGGAAGTCAAACGGAGACTGAATCCCGCTGAAGCGGGTCCTCGGCCAGCCGTTGCCCGTGAAACGGGCCTTGTTCAACGCCGCCTTGGCGGCAGAGATCGGCCGAGGGCCTGCTTGAGCAGGATCCGACGATCCGTCGTTCGTCTTCCCGGAGGTTCCATGATCCGCCTCATCCGTCGCGCCGCCGCTTCGGTCTTCCTTTTGCTTCCGGGCCTGCTCACCGCCCAGGGCGTGGAGCGGTATGAGCTGACCGGCGACCGCGTCGCGATCTTCAACCTGGCTGGGAGCGCCACCGTCGAAGCCGGCACCGGATCGGCCGTCGTGGTGGAGGTACGCCGCCAGGGACGCGACGCCGCCCGGCTCGACATCCAGCAGGGCCCCATCGGGCCCGCCCAGACCCTGCGGGTCGTCTACCCCGACGGCGACGTCGTCTTCGCACCCGAGCGGTGGAGTGGCCGCACCGAGATCCGTGTTCGCGCGGACGGCACGTTCGGCGACG
>DAINBS010000158.1:0-7430 GCA_036732805.1 Gemmatimonadales bacterium
CATCGGCGGCCGCCTGTACGTGGACGGCGGGCTCCGCGCGGTGCTGCCGCTGGACGTGGCGGCCGCGTTCGCGCCGGACCTGATCTTCGCGGTGGACGTGGGGCCATCGTGGCGGGAAGCGCCGTCGGACCACAGGGCGAAGATCCCGGCCATGGTGCGGCGGAGCGGCCAGGTGCAGCGGGTGATGATGGCGGCGCAGACGGAAACGCAGCTCGAGCGCTGGCGCGCCCGGCCGCCCGGCGCCCGCCCGCGGCTCGTGGTGGTGCGGCCGCCGGTGAGGGCCGAGACCACGTTCCGGCTGGATCTCGTGGCGGAGTACGACGCGGCTGGCTACCGTACGGCGAAAGCCGCGCTGGAAGATCGGGTGGGTGGGCGGACGGCCAACGGTTGACGGCCAACGGCTAACGGCTAACGGCTAACGGCTAACGGCGAACGGCCACCCCCTGTTACTCTTCGAGGCACCCAGACACTCCGGAGTTCGGGAAGAGGCGATGCCCCGCAAGTACTTCACGCCTGAGGAAGCGAACCGGACGCTGCCGCTCGTCCGGCGGATCGTGCAGGACGTCGTCGATGCCTACCGCGAGTGGAAGGAGTCGCTGGGCCGGTACGAGCTGGCGGCCGCGGCCCAGCAGGGCAGCGAGGGCGAGTCGGCCGAAGCGGTGGCCCTGCGCGAGCGCGTGGACGAGGTCGCGCGCACCATCAACGTCTACATCAGCGAGCTCGAGCAGGTGGGCTGCGTGCTCAAGGGGTTCGACGACGGGCTCGTGGATTTCCGCGGCCGCGTCGAAGGCCGCGACGTGTGGCTCTGCTGGAGGCTCGGTGAGGTCGGTGTCACGCACTGGCACGATATCGACGAGGGGTACCGCAGCCGGCGGCCGCTCGAGCCGGAGCCGGCGGGAGACCGGTCGGAGCGATGACCGTCGCGCTGCTGCTGCACTTCCTGGGCATCGCGCTGTGGGTGGGCGCCGGCGCGGTGGCGCTGCAGCTCGCCGTCGGCGCCGGGGCAGACACGCCGCTCCGGCTGCCGCGCCTGCTCCTGCTCGGCCGCGTGTACTCGGTGGTCATCGCGCCGGGGGCCGTGATCGCCACGGCGTCGGGCCTTGCCCTCACGATGATCCTGATGACCGCGGGCGACGGGGCGCGCCTCGGGTCCCCTCCGCTCGCCGCGATGCAGGTGCTGGGCATGGTCGCGGGCCTCGGGGAGCTGTTCGTGGTGTTCCCCACGGCCCAGCGGCTCACGGGAACGGCTGCCGCCGCGGTGTCGGCGAATGCGCCGTGGACCGCTGACGCGCTGCGCCGGCGCGTGGTCACCCTCGAGTCCGTGACCCTCATCCTCGTGGTGCTCTCGTCGTTGCTCGGGATCTGGGGGCGCCCCGAGATCGCGTCATGACCGCCATCATGGTGGATCCCCGGATCCTCATCGGCCGCGCCACGCTGCACGGCCTGAGCCACGTCGGGCGGTTCGCCTCCTTCTTCGTCGGCATGCTGCGCACGCTCGGCGAATGGCGGATCTGGGTGCCCCGGACGTTCGAGCAGGGGCGGCACATCGGCTATGGCTCCCTGTTCATCGTCCTGCTCACGGCGGCATTCGCGGGCGCGGTGACCGCGCTCCAGGCGGGCTACCAGTTCCAGTCCAACCTGCCCGTGTACATCGTGGGCGGGCTCATCACCCAGAGCATCGTGCTCGAGCTGGGCCCCGTGCTCACGGCCCTGCTGCTCGCCGGCCGGATCGGCGCGCGCTACGCGGCCGAGCTGGGCACGATGCGCGTGACCGAGCAGATCGACGCGCTGGAGAGCCTGGGCCGCTCGCCCGCGTCGCACCTCATCCTGCCCCGGGTGATCGCCGCCACGGTCATGCTGCCCGTGCTCGTGGTGTTCGCCAACCTGATCGGCGTGCTCGCGGGCTACGTCTTCTCGGCCATCGGGAACCTGCACATCACGGGCGCCGACTTCGCCTACGGGGCGCGGTACTTCTTCCGTCCGTGGGACCTGTGGTACTCGATGATCAAGTCGGTGTTCTTCGGACTCGCCGTGTCGGTGGTGCCGTGCTACGTGGGCTTCACCACCAAGCAGGGCGCGGAGGGCGTCGGCCGCGCCACCACGGCGGCGGTCGTGAGTGCGTCCGTGCTGATCCTGTTCCTCGATGCGCTGCTCGCGCAGATCCTGTTGTCGAATGCCTGACGGCGGCGGGATGAACAGCGGGATGAACGGCGGGATGAGCGGGATGGCCACCCCTCCCACCCCTCCGGTACCTTACCCGGAGCCGCATGTCCCGTCTCCCAGCCAACGCGCTCCGATTCAAGCGGGCCCTGCTCAAGTGGTATCGCGCGCATGCCCGGGATCTCCCGTGGCGGACCACGCGCGACCCGTATCGCGTGGCGGTGTCGGAGTTCATGCTCCAGCAGACGCAGGTGGCGCGGGTGCTCGAGTTCTACCCACGGTTCCTGCGGCGCTTTCCCACCATCGACGCCCTGGCCCGGTCGGGCCCCAAGGCGGTGCGCGAGGCGTGGGAAGGACTCGGCTACTACCGGCGCGCGGCGAACCTGCACCAGCTGGCGCGGACCGTTGTGCGGGAGCATGGGGGAGCGATTCCGGACGACCCCGCGACGCTGGAGACCCTGCCCGGCGTGGGCCGTTACACGGCGGGCGCCATCGCGGCCTTCGCGTACGAGCGCCGGGCGCCGGCGGTGGACACGAATGTCGCGCGGGTACTCGGGCGGGCGTTCGTGCCGAGGGGTCGAGGGATCGAGGGGTCGAGGGATCGAAGAGCCAAGGGATCGCGGGACCGTGCCGTCTGGGAACTGGCGGGGTGTCTGCTCCCGCACTCCCGGCGCACCGCGTGGGAGTTCAATCAGGCATTGATGGACCTCGGCGCCCGGATCTGCGTCGCCCGGAAGCCGCGCTGCGCCGAGTGCCCGGTGCGCGCCGCCTGCCGCACGGGCGCCTCGAAGTAGCGGTCTCACGATCCCTCGACCCCTCGATCACTCCATCCCTCCGGGGTTGGGTGGCAGGGGGCCGGGCATGATCCGCCTCGTCGGCGTCTGCAAGCGCTTCGAGGACCTCGTCGTGCTCGAGGGCGTGGACTTCGAGGTCGCCAAGGGTGAGACGATCGCGCTGCTGGGGCCGTCAGGGACGGGCAAGAGCGTGCTGCTCAAGCACATCAACGGGCTGATCCATCCGGACCGTGGCGAGGTGTACGTGGACGGCCAGTCGGTGCCGCACCTCAAGCGCAAGGAGCTGTCGGCCCTGCGGTCGCGGATCGGCTACGTGTTCCAGTTCGGCGCCCTGTTCGACAGCATGGACGTGGCCGAGAACATCACGCTCGGGATCACCGACGAGGCGCGTGCCTCGGACGTGGAGTACTGCGCCGCCCGGGTGGTGGAGTGCCTCGAGCTGGTGAACCTGTCCGCCGACACGGCGCGCAAGTTCCCGGCCGAGCTGTCGGGCGGAATGCGCAAGCGGGTGGGCATCGCGCGCGCCATCGCGGGGCAGCCCGAATACCTGTTGTATGACGAGCCCACCTCGGGGCTCGATCCGGTGAACGCCGACGTGATTGACGAGCTGGTGGTGAAGCTGCGGGACACGCTGGGGGTCACGAGCGTCATGGTGACGCACGACGTGCGGGGCGCCTTCCGGGTGGCCGACCGGGTGGCGCTGCTCACGGACGGCAAGATCCGCGCGTTCGGCACGCCACAGGAGTTTCGCGCGAGCCGGGACGAGGTGGTACGCGAGTTCATCGAGCGCGACTTCGGCGGCATTCCGGGGACGTGAGGACGGGAGCCATATGGATCTGCACTACAAGCAGGAAGTGACCGTCGGGCTGCTGGTCGTCGCCGGGCTGGTGGTGATGATCGGCGGGCTCACCTACCTCTCCGGGAAGTCCATCTTCGGGAGCCGCACGATGACGTTCGGCGTGCAGCTCCCGAACGTGGCGGGCCTGGTCCAGGGCGACCCCGTGCAGGTGTCGGGCGTGCGCGTCGGGCGGGTGGCCTCCATCCGCCTGCGCGGCGTGGAAGACGTGGTCGCGTACCTCGAGGTGCACCGCTCGGTCCGTCCCAAGGTGGACGCCAAGGTCAACGTCCGCGCGCTCGACGCGTTCGGCGCGATGTTCGTGGACTATGTCCCGGGGCTGGGACCCGAGGAGCTGACCGAGGGGCAGATGCTCCAGGGCCAGCGCGACCTGCCGCTCACGGAGCTGGCGGGCGCCATGGCGACGCAGGCGGGCGGGATCATGTCCGGCGCGGAGGCGATCCTCTCCGCGCGGACCGCCGAGGACCTGCACGCGACGCTCGTGGCGGCCCAGCAGGCGCTGAACGTGATCGCGCAGCTGGGCTCGGGCCCGCTCGGCCGCGACGCGCAGGAGGCGGTGGCGAGTCTCGCGTCGGCCACCGAGCGGCTCGACTCCACGCTCTCGAGCCCCGATCTCCAGCGCGCGGTGGCCCAGCTCGACGAGGTCACCGAGAGCCTCACCGAGATGGTGGTGGGACTGGGCGACGCCACCCGCGGCCTCGCCACCATCATGGCCAGGATCGAGGGCGACTCGGGCTCGCTCGGCCGCATGGTGAACGACACGGCCATGTACGCCGAGGTGGTCCAGCTCACCAAGTCGCTCCGCCTCCTGCTCGACGACATGAGGGAGAGGCCACAGAGGTACTTCAGCTTGTCAGTGTTCTAGTGCTCTCCCTCACCTTCCTCGGCACGTCGGCGGCGCGGCCCACGGTGGAGCGGTCGGTGTCGGCCATCGCGCTCCAGCGCGAGGGCGAGACGCTGCTGTTCGACTGCGGGGAGGGCACGCAGCGGCAGATGATGCGGTACGGCGTGGGGTTCACGCTGGCCGACATCTTCTTCACGCACTTCCACAGCGATCATTTCCTGGGGCTCACGGGGCTGGTCCGCACGCTGGGGCTCCAGAGCCTCACCGGTCCCCTGCGGCTGTATGGGCCAAAGGGCGCGGAGCGGATCCTCACGCAGGCGCTCGAGCTGGGCTTCGAGCGGGCGCCGTTCCCGATCACGATCGAGGAAGTGCGGCCGGGCGACCGCATCGCGCGCGCCGGGTACGACCTGGAGGTGATCCCGGCCGATCACGGCGGCAACGCGGTGAGCTACGCGCTGCGCGAGCACCGGCGGCTCGGCCGGTTCGATCCGGACAAGGCGCGCGCGCTGGGCGTGCCCGAGGGTCCGCTGTGGGGCAAGCTGCACAAGGGCGAAGTCGTCGAGTGGGAGGAGAGGCGGGAAGACGGAACGACGGCCCGCCGGACCGCCGATCCTTCGCTCCTCGTGGGCCCGCCGCGCGCCGGCCGCCTCGTCGCCATCTCGGGTGACACCCGGCCGTGCGCTTCGCTGGTCGAGGCAGCCGCGGGCGCGGACCTGCTGGTGCACGAGGCCACGTTCACGCACGACGAGCAGGAGCGCGCGCTGGAGACGCGCCATTCGACGGCCCGCGAGGCGGCGCAGGTGGCGCTCGCCGCCAGCGCGCGCCGGCTCGTGCTCACGCACCTGTCCGCCCGGTTCTCGACGCAGTGGCAGGAGCTGCTCGATGAGGCGAGGGAAGTGTTTGCCGAGACCGAGGTGGCGCGCGACGGCATGGTTGTGGACGTGCCGTTCGCGGATTCGTAGAGCGAATCGAGAAGGTCGAGACGGCCAGACGGCAAGACGGCCAGCGGTAGCGAGGTTGAAGGTGGGGGGACTGTCGCCTCGCTCCTCACAGCCGCTGACCGTCTGTCCGTCTCTCCGTCTATCCTGAAGCCTGAAGACCAGGCCCTTGTTCCTGCCTACTGTACGGTGATTGTCCCTCGCATGCCGGTCGTCGGCGTGCCGTGAATCGTGCAGTAGTACTCGAACGACCCGGCGGCGGCGAAGTTCCGCGTGTACGTGCCGCTGGTCTGCGACGGTGACGCGGCGGGGGTGCCCGCCACCCAGGTCACGTTGTGCGCGGTGTTCCCCTGCCAGTCCCAGGTCACGGTGGTGCCTGAGGCCACGCTGAGGCTCGAGGGGCCGAACGAGTTGTCGTTCACGTCGATGGTGTTCGCGGCGGGGCCGGCGGAGTCGGAGCAGGCGCCCAGGGCCAATGTCAGGGTCGCGATCGCGAACAGTCGGTGCATGGGTCTCCTCATGGATGTTCTCCCTATTGGACGGTGACGGTGCCGCGCATGCCGGTCGTCGGCGTCCCGTGGATGGTGCAGTAGTAGGTGAACGTGCCCGCGGAGGGGAACGTGACCTGGTGCGTGCCGGTGTTCTGCGTGCCCGAGTTGGTGAAGCCGCCGCCGTCCCAGGTCACGTTGTGCGGGTTGCTGCCCGTCCAGGTCCACGTCACGGCGCCGCCGGCATTGACCGTGGCGTCGGCGGGGTTGAAGACGTTGTCCTGCACGCTCACCGCCGTGCCGGCGGCGGTGGCGGTGGCGCTGAACTCCACATTGAGGCTCGTGTTGCTCTGGACGGCGGCCTCGATGGTGTTGGCGCCGCCCGAGGGGCCCACGGTGTAGGTGTTGGACGCGAGGCCCTGCGCGTCGGTGGTGCTCGTGGGCGAGCCCAGGCTGCCGCCGCCGCCGGTCACGGTCCAGGCGATGGGCACGTTGGTCAGGTTCTGGCCCAGGGAGTTCCGGACGCGGACCACGAGCGGGTTGGCGAGGGCGGTACTGACGGCGGCCGACTGGTTGTCGCCGCTCACGATCACGATGGTGGCGGGGGCCACGTCTGGCGTGGCGGTGGCGTTGAACGTGACGGTGATCGGGTTCGTGCCCTGCACGGTGGCGGTGGCGGTGTTGGCGCCGGCGTTGTCGCCCAGGGTCCACGTGTTGGCCATCCGGCCTTCGGAGTTGGTGGTGCCGGTGAGCGTGGCCAGGGCGCCGCCGCCCGCGGTGACGGCCCAGGTGACGGTGACGTTCGCCAGGGTGAGGTCTTCGGAGTTGCGTACCTCCACCTCGAGCGCCATGGGCAGCTCGGCGCCGGCGGTGGCCGTCTGGTTGTCGCCGGCCGTGATCGTGAGCGAGGCCGGGGTCAGGTTCACCGGGGGGTCTTCGCCGGTGAGGGTGAAGGTCACCTGAAGCGTGGTGTTGCTGACGGTGGCCCGCACCTGGTTGGCGCCCGCGCTGGGGCCGAGCGCGTACAGCACCTGGGCCTCGCCGCCGGCGTTGGTGGCGGAGGAGGCGCTACCCAGGGTGCCGCCGCCCGACACCAGGGACCAGAGCACGGTAACGCCGGCCAGGTCGTTGCCTGTCTGGTCTTCCACGTGCACCACCAGCGGCTGGGCCAGGAGGGCGTTGACCGTGCCGGTCTGGTTGTTGCCGCTCACGATGGCGATGGCGCCGGCCACGGGGTTGGGGTTGGTGCCGCCCTCGCTCGAGCAGGCGACGGCCAGGAGGGTGGCCAGGGCGGTGGCGAACGGCACGGGGACGCGCCCCGTCATGCGGACTGGGGAAGGCATCGAATAC
>DAINBS010000159.1:0-7415 GCA_036732805.1 Gemmatimonadales bacterium
TCTACGTGCGCGGCGTCAACCTGGGCGCGGCCCTGCCGGGGCGCTTCCCGAGCGAGTTCCCCGACTCGGGGGTCTATGCCGGCTGGATCGCGGAGATGGCGGCGATGGAAGCGAACGCCATCCGCCTCTACACGATCCATCCGCCGCACTTCTACCAGGCGCTCCTCGCCCACAACACGGCGCATCCCGATCGGGCGCTGCGGCTGATCCACGGTGTGTGGGCCGAGCTGCCGCCGGCCCACGATTACCGCGATCCGGCGTGGGAAGGCGCGTTCTTCACGGAGATGCGGCGGGTCGTGGATCTCGTCCACGGCCGGGCCGACATTCCCCGCCGGCCCGGCCACGCGGGCGGCCACTACACGGCCGACGTCTCGCGCTGGGTGCTCGCCTTCCTGATCGGCCGGGAGTGGGAGCCGCACTCGGTGGTGGACTTCAACCGTCTGCGCGCGGCGAACACGAGCTGGCCCGGGCGCTTTGTGGCCGTCCACGGCGCGTCCCCCATGGAAGCGTGGCTGACCCGCGCCCTCGACACGCTCGTGGCGTACGAGACGGCGCGGTACCGCACGCAGCGGCCGGTGGCGTACACCAACTGGGCCACGCTCGATCCCATGCGCCACCCTACTGAGGCGACCGTCGCGGCGGAGGTGGCACTGCGGACCCTGCAGGGCGAGTGGCTCGCGAGCCTCCCCCGCGAATACGAGAACGACACCGCGGGCCTCGACGCGACGCTGCTGCGGCCCACGCCCGCGTTCCGGGCCGGGGTGTTCGCCGCGTTTCACGCGTACCCCTATTACCCGGACTTCATGGTCCTCGACTCGGCGTACGGCCAGGCCAGGTCCGCGGAGGGACCGTCGCACTACTTCGGGTATCTCGAAGACCTGAAGGCCCACCATCCGGACATGCCGGTGCTGATCGCGGAGTACGGCGTGCCGGCGAGCCGGGCGGTCGCGCACCTCCAGCCGCAGGGCTGGCACCACGGCGGCCACACGGAGGCCGCGATGGCGGCCATCGATGCGCGCCTCACGCGCGAGATCGCGCAAGCCGGCATGGCGGGCGGCGTGCTGTTCGCCTGGATGGACGAATGGTTCAAGCGGAACTGGCTCGTCACGGACTTCGAGGTGCCGGTGGACCGCAATCGCCTGTGGCTCAACCGGCTCGATCCCGAACAGATGTACGGCGTGATCGCGATGGATCCGGTGCCGGCGGTGGCCGGCGCGGGTGTCGCGGAGCGCGCCGCCGCGTGGCGGCGGGTGCGGCCCCTGCTGGACTCGGATGACGGCGTCCTGCGTGCCGCGGCCGACGCGGGCGCGCTGTGGCTGCGGTTCGAACCGGCGGGAGCGCCGCCGGATGAGATCCAGGTCGGGTTCGACGTCGTGGACTCGCTGGCCGGGGCGTTCGCGCTTCACGGGCAGGAGGCCCCGCGCAGCCCGGTGGGGCTCGAGATCGTCGTCCAGGTGCGGGGGGACACGGTGCACGTGCTGGTGGAGGCCGCGGTCCAGCAGTGGGAGATCCGATCGGTGCGACGGGACGTCGAGCGCACCGGACTGCGCACCCCATCGTTCGCGGGAACGCCGGCGGGACTGTTCACCGGGCGATGGGAGCAGGAGTACAGGCGGCCGCTCCGGCCCGTCGCCCGCGAACGCGGTGAGTTCCGGCCGCCCCGCGTGGTGATCAACCGGCTGCGGTTCGGCCGCGACGGAACGGAGTACGCCGCCGTGGGCTACGACCGGGGCCTCCTGCGACCGGGCCCGCTGCCCGACGGCGACTGGGAACGGGCTCCGGACGGAGCGCTCGAAATCCGTGTGCCGTGGCTGCTGCTCAACGTGTCGGACCCGAGCGGGCGGCATGTTCTGCTCGATCCGCCGACCGCGCGTGGGACGGACGCGTTCGGGGTGACGCAGGTCGGGGATGTGGGTGTCACGCTGGGAGTCCGGCGGGGCAGCCGGTGGAGCACCGTCCCGGCGGACGCTGCGGCGCGATATTCCTGGGAGGCGTGGGACGCGCCGAGATGGACGGCCCGCCGTCGACCGGCGTTCGTGGTCATGCGCGCCACGTGGCGGGCGCTGGAGGCGCGGATGGAGAAAGAGGCGCCGTGAGATCCCTGGGAATGGTGGTCCTGCTGCTGGTCGTCGGCGTCGGGCAGGCGGCGCATGCCCAGGATGAGGCGGACCGGGCGTGGCGCGTGGGCGACCTTGCGAAGGCGCGGGTGCTGTACGAAGCCAGGCTGGCCGGCGACTCGACGGATGACCGCGCGCTTCACCGTGTGGCGCTGATGGATGCGTGGGAGCGCCGCTACGACCGTAGCCTGCGCCTGTTCGAACGACTGCTGGAGCTGGGACCGAACCTCGAGGCCGAGGTGGATCGCGCGCGGGTGGTGGCGTGGCGTGGCGCTCCCCTGGATGCGGTCGAGCTGCTGGACGGTCTGCTGACACGTGAGCCCGGCTACATCCCGGCGCTCGAGGCGCGGGCCGAGTTCCTCGCCTGGGCGGGCGAGTCGGAGGCCGCGGTGACGTCATACGCCCAGCTGGCCGAGATCCTCCCGGAAAACCGCAACGTTCGGAGCGCCCGCGCGCGTCTGCTGTCGTGGGCGTCGCGGCTCGGGGAGTCCATCGCGCTGTACGACAGCCTCGTGCGGACTGATCCCTCCGATCGGGAGTCCCGCCTGGGCCTGGCGCGCACGCTCGGATGGGCCGGGCGCACCGACTCCGCCGCGGCCGTCTACGACGGGATGCTCGCGGACGACTCGACCGACGTCGAGGCTCTGGTGGGAATGGCGCAGACCCGCAGCTGGGCCGGCCGACTGCGGGCCGCGGAGCTCCTGTGGCGGCAGGTGCTCGTTCGGGACTCGCTCCACGTGCCGGCGCTGGTCGGTCTCGCGCAGACGCTCCGCTGGCAGGGGCGGGATGCGGCCGCGGACGAAGTCCTCCAGCGCGCCGAGGCACGCGATCCCACGGACCAAGAGGTGCGCACGCAGCGCCGCTGGCTCGACGGCGCGATCCGACCCCGGGCGGCATCCACGGTCAGCTACGAGTCCGACTCCGACGGCAGCGGCATCTTCACCGTGTTCGCACGCGCCGGCTATCGCGTGCGACCCCGGGTAGACCTCCGCCCGTATGGGTATCTCCGCTGGCTCGGCTTCGAGAGCGGTACCGTGAACCTGGACCAGCGGGCATGGGGCGGCGCGCTCGAGGTCCGCACCGAGGTCGATCCGGGATGGGTGTTCGGCGCGTCACTCGGCGCGAGCGGATCGGACGCGGACACGGTCGGTACGAAAGTCCGCTGGGGGGCGACCGCGTCGTCCCCGGGCTGGTGGCGGGTGGTCACCACGCTCGGCGTTTCCCGCGAGCCGCTGGACGCCACGGTCCAGCTCGTTCGGAACGGCGTGAGCGTCACGCAGGGGGGAATCGATCTCCGGACCATACCCGTGGGCGGCTGGACTGCCACCGGCGCGTTCTCGCTCGCGGAGTTCAGTGGGACGGAATCGAACATGCGCACGGCAGGCGCGCTGGGTGCGAGCCACCGCGTGCTGCGGGTGTTCACCGTTGGCGGAACCGCCCGGGCGTACGGGTTCTCCAAGGACCTCACCGACGGATACTTCGATCCCGACTTCTATCTGCTGGCGGAAGCGCCGGTGCGATGGGAGCTGGAGTTCGGCCGCTGGATTCCGTCGGCCGAAGTGGCGCCCGGACTCCAGAAGATCAGCGGCGCGGACCTGTCGGCCGCGATCCGCCTCGCGGGCGGCCTGCGCTACGCCGTGATGCCGGGCCGGGAGATCGCGCTCACCGCGGGGTACTCCACGGTCGGCCTGTCGCTCTTCGCCGAAGGCGGCGGCGGGTACAAGTACCGGTACGTATCGCTGTCGGGCGGGTGGTGGTTCTGACCGTTGGCCGTTGGCGGTTAGCCGTCGGCCGTGATCCCGGCTGCAAGGCGCTCACGACCAGCGGCTGACGGCAAACGGCTAACGGCAAACGGTTAACGCCGGTACCGCTCCAGCCATTCGAGATCGTCCGCGTCCCGCTTCACGGCGTAGAGCGTGCCTTTGCCCAGTCCCACCAGTCTGCGGCCCTCGGGCAGCACCACCTGCCGAACCCGCTGACCGCGGGCGTCCACGACATCGTACAGCGCGGTCTTCGTGCCTGCGGGCTGCGACACCGGGATCCACAGCTCCCCTTCGGGTGACACGCGAATGCCGTTGGCCACGAACGGCGGCTTCGCGTCCGGCCAGGTCTGGTCGTCGATGTTCGGACGCGGCGGGCGCATGGTGCGGCTGCCCTGTGGGGTGCGCATCATCATGACCGCACCGCTCATCTGGTCGGCCCACTCCTCCTTCTCTGCCTTGCCGATCTTGACGGGCGTGTGCGAGAGGCGCGGGCCGGTGACATGCCTGCCGTCGGGTTGGATCCACTCCACGCGATACTCGCCCGCCCGGACCAATGCGATACGGCCGTCCGGAGCCACGGCCCAGCCGTCCTCCGGCGCGTACGGCGTCATCCGGACCGAGGGCGCACCGCCGCCCCCGCTCGATCGGAACGCCACCACGCTCCCGCCGGCACCGACGGTCTTCATCCAGGCAACGGTGTCGGTCGAGCCGCCCGTCGCGAACCGGACGATGGCGACGCTGTCCGTGCGCGAATCGGGGCCCTGGAACAGGGCGGGCGGCCGGGCGTAGACGCGGCCCTGCTGGTCCACGCCCTGTGGCATGATCGGGAGGCCGCCGGGTGACTGGAGGTCGACCGTGCGGCCAACGGCCCCCGTAGGAGCGATCGCGAGGCCGCGGAACCCCCCGAGATCGAACAGCAGCGACGAATCACCTGGCCATGCGAAGAGCGCGCCCGGCATCGTGTACTCGCCGGGACCCTGCCCCTGACGGCCCACCGGCGTGATGTCACCCGTCGCCAGCGAGAGGATCGAGACCGTCTGCTCCAGCCGGTCCGACAGCACGACGCGCCCGTCCGACAGCTCCCGCAGGCCCGCGACGTTGCTGAACGGCTCCGCGAACGTCAGGTCGGGCTTCGACAGCACGGTGCGCGGAGGATTCTGCGCTCCGGCGCCGCCCGCCAGAACAATGAGGAATACCGCAACTGCACGACGAGTCATCACATGCGCTCCGCTCTTGTCATCGAGCCATTCTGCAATCCGCAATCTGCGATCTGCATTCCCATCAGGTCATTCTGCAATCTGCGATCTGCCTTCAGTTCGCGTAGCGCTCGATCCACTGCAGGTCGTCCTCGTCGGTGCGCGCAACGAACACCGAAGCGGGACCGAAGCCGAGCACGATCCGGTCGCCTTCGAAGGCAACCTGGCGGGTGCGGCGACCCTGCGTGTCGAACACGTCGTAGACGCTCCCCCGCGCCTTGGCGGGCTGGGCGCGCCGCACCCACAGGTCGCCGTTCGGGGCGGCGAGCACCGCGCGCGATCCCGTGAATGCCGGCATCACGTCGGGCCAGGTCATCCGCGTGATGTCGGGGCGCGGCGGCCGGCGCGTGCGGCGCTGGCCGTTCTCCACCTCGACGATCATCCCGCGCGTGGCCATCTGGTCGGCCCAGGCGTTCTTCTCGTCGTCGCCCACCTTCACAGGATCGTATTTCACCACGGGACCCACGACCGGCGCGTTCCCGCCGAGCCACTCCACGCGGTACTCCGTGGCGCGCGCGAGCCCGACCCGGCCGTCCGGCAGCACGGACCAGTCGTCGCGCGGCTGGTAGGCGCCGCCGCCCATGGAGATCCGCACCTCGCCGGGGCCGGCCGGGGGCATCGGCGGGAACTGCACGGTCGCGAGGGTATCGAACCGGTTGTTCGTGCGGTCCCACCGGATCAGCGGCGCCCGACCCGTGCGGGCGGCCTCCTCGAGGCCGGGCATCGCGATGCCCGCGAGGTCGAAGTAGATGCGTCCACGAGCATCAACGCCGCGCGGCAGCACCGGAGCTCCCGACGGGTGGTTGAGCGGCACCGTGTTCGCAAGCACGCGGCCGTCCGACGTGATGGGGAGCAGCCGGCGGTTGCCCATGTCGAGCATGAACGTCGTGTCGCCAGCGGCAAAGAGCGGACCCGGCAGGCCATACTCCCCCGGGCCTTCTCCCCGCCGGCCGATCGGCGTCATCGCGCCGGTGCGGAAGTCGAGAATGGTGACCGCTCCTTCGAGCTGGTCGGCCACGATCACCCGCTGGCCATCCAGGGCACGAAACCCGACCGGGCTGCTCACGGGCTCCGGGAACGTGGCGGCCGGCGTGCCCAGCGTTCGGCGGGGAACATCCTGTGCGGCGAGCGGTGAAGCGAATGCTGCGGTGCCGGCGACGAACGCCAGCACGGTACGGTGTGACATGGGCTGCGAAACCTCGGTGAGTGTCCGGCAGGAAGATGCATAGGGGGGCGGGAGGGTTGCAGGCGGCACCCGGACGCGCCGCGCGGTCTCCCAAAGGACCCGCGCGGCGCCGGCCAGGGAATTCAGGGAAGGGCCGTCCCCAGCCCGACCTGCAGGCCCACTTCGTTCAGGTCGCAGCCCGAGCACGTCCACCGCCGGTAGCGGGCTTCGGTCCGGACGGCGAGGCGGTCCTTTATGAGGAACCGCATCCCGAGCCCGCCGCCCACGAGCCCGGACTCGGCTTCGCCGTAGATGGTGGTCCACCCGCCGTGGACCGTGAAGTAGGCCGAGGCGGGCGACGTGGGAGACAGCAGATAGCCCAGCTGGACGACGGCATTCAACAGCACGTCGTCCGCGATGGAGTTCCAGTTGAAGGCGATCTGCGGCTCCACCATGAAGTTCGGGGTGGCGAAGATGCTGACGTACAGGGCCGGCCCGGCCAGGAAGCTGGTGGAGGCCGGGATGCCGAACTGGAACTCGGTGCCGCCGTTGAACGCGATGGTGCCGCCCAGGTGCGTGCCCACCTCGAGCCTGGTGGTGGACTGCGCGGCCGCCGGCCCGGCGGCGAGCGTTGCGACGATCAGGGTGATGAGCAAGAAGCGCATCGGGGGCTCCCGGGTAGGTGGTGAAACACATCATGTGTCGGCGGCGTCAGGTGATCGTCAAGCCCCCGCGCTGGCGCAAAGGTGCAACGAAGCCCCATTCTTGCGCATCTTGTGGGGGTCGAGACTGCCCGTGGGCGAAGGCGCTGCCCTCGGGGACCAGGCGACCGATTCGTTCGAACCGCAACCGGTGGCACCCATGCGCAGTCCATGTATCCCAATCCTGCGGGCAGCCGTGCTCGTGCTCGCGTCGTCCGTCACGGCCTGTTCGCTTCTCAAGGGCGGATCGGACGGGGGCGCCGGCGACAGCACCTCGGCGCCAGACTCCGCCGCCGACGTCTCCGCCTCCGAGACCTTCGCCACCGACATCGCGATGCGCGTCACGACCGACGCCGTGCAGATCTTCGGCGGCAACGGCTACACGAAGGAGTACCCGGTCGAGAAGCTGATGC
>DAINBS010000160.1:0-7396 GCA_036732805.1 Gemmatimonadales bacterium
GGCGCCCACGTGATCGTGATGGACGACCGGATGGAGAAGCTGCGCGGGCTCGGGCAGGGGATCGGCGCCCATGTGGTGACCCAGCTCGCGACCCCCGACCGGCTCGCGCGCTACACGGCCATCGCCGATGTCCTGATCGGCGCCGTGCTGATTCCGGGCGCCCGGGCGCCGTTCCTCGTGACGGAGGACATGGTGCGCGGCATGCGCCCGGGGAGCGTGATCGTGGACGTCTCGATCGACCAGGGCGGGTGTGTGGAAACGAGCCGCCCGACATCGCTGGACGCCCCGGTCTACGTGACCCACGGCGTGGTGCACTACTGCGTGCCGAACATGACCGCGAACGTCGCACGGACGGCGTCCCGAGCCCTCTCGGACGCCGTGCTGGTTCCGGTCACCACGCTCGCCGGCAGCGGTGTGGCGGCGGCACTCCGGGCGGACTCTGGCCTGGCCGCCGGCGTCACGCTGTACCGCGGCGAGGTGGTGAACGCACAACTGGCCGACGTACTGGGTACTCCCCGCCGGGGACTCGACGCGCTGCTGGCGCCGGGCGGGGAGCGCGCATGAGCTGGGTGGACGACTACAAGGCGAAACTCCGCAGCCCGCAAGCGGCCGTGGGGTGCGTGAAGAGCGGCGACCGCGTCTACTACGGGGGCAACGCCGCGATCCCGCAGACGCTCGTGCGCGTCCTGGCGCAGCGGCGCGACGAGCTGACCAACGTCCAGCTGAACCACGTGCTGCTGGTGGGGGAGGACCCGCTCTCGGTGCCGGGCATGGAGGGCCATTTTCGCCACAACTCCCTGTTCGTCGGCCCGGCCGACCGCAAGGCGGTGAACGACGGACGGGCGGACTACGTGCCCATCTTCCTGCACCAGATCCCCCGCCTCTTCCGTGACGGCATCGTGCCGCTCGACGTGGCCATGCTCCAGGTCTCCCCTCCCGACGAGCACGGGTTCATGAGCCTTGGCGTGGAGACGCTCGCGTCCGTCGCGGCGAGCCAGGCGGCGAAGACCGTCATCGTGCAGGTGAACGAGCGCATGCCGCGCGTGCTCGGCGACTGCTTCCTGCACGTGAGCCGCGTGCACACGATCGTCGAAGCCACCGAGCCGCTGCCCGAGCTGCACCCGGACCCGGCCACCGAGGTCGAGCGGGCCATCGCGCGCAACGTGATCGCGCTGATCCAGCCGGGCTCGACGGTCCAGATGGGCATCGGGGGCATCCCGGACTCGGTCTACGAGGGCATGGAGGGGAACCTCGAGCTGGGGGTCCACACGGAGATGATGTCGGACGGCGCGATGCGCGCCGTGGAGCGCGGGGTCGTGACGGGCACGCGGAAGTCGCAGCACCCGGGGAAGATCATCGTGACCTTCGCGCTGGGATCGGCCAAGCTGTACGACTACCTCGACAACAACCCGCTCATCGAGGCCCACCCGGTGAGCTACGTCAACGATCCCGAGGTGGTCGCCCGCAACGACAACATGGTGGCCGTCAACTCGGCCATCGAGGTGGACCTGACGGGACAGGTGTGCTCGGACTCGATCGGCGCGTACATCTACTCGGGATTCGGCGGGCAGGTGGACTTCATCCGCGGGGCGGCCCGCTCGAAGGGCGGGCGGCCGATCATCGCCCTGCCCAGCACCGCCAAGAACGGGCTGATGTCACGGATCGTGCCCTACCTCAAGGAGGGGGCGGGCGTCGTCACGAGCCGGGCCGACGTCCACTACGTCGCAACGGAGCATGGCGTCGCGAATCTGTTCGGCATGAACCTGCGGGAGCGGGTGGAAGCCCTGATCGGGATCGCCGATCCGCGGTTTCAGGACGAGCTGGAGGCTGCGGCGAAGGAGCGGAAGCTGCTCACCTAGGCGGTCGGATGCCGAGCCGCACCTGACGGTCCTCGCGCGTGCCATCGGCGATCGGGTTGAGGCACTTGGAGCCGACGTTCTGATAGCAGGGCACGTACGAGTAGCTGATGCCTCCGACCGTGATGCTCCGGCCGAGGGGCGCGCCGTTGATGGCGCGGAGCGTGTAGCTCCCGCCCGCCGTGGGATTGAGCGTGAACGTGAGGTCGAGCGTGTCGTGTCCGCCGGCGACCGGCGCGACTCCCATCCGCACCATGATGGTCGTGTCACCGATCGCCGTCGGACTCGTCAGCGGCGTGTCGTGCACCACGACGAAGCTCGGCCCCCCGCCACCCCGCAGCTCGAACGTCCCGAGCAGGCGGAGTGACATGCCGGCCAAACCGCCGGACGGGATCATCGAATCCCGGAGGTCCGGAGTCAGCGGGACCGTGCGGAGACACGCGGCGGCCACGAGCAACGCCGCGACCGCGGCGGTGCGGATCGTTCGGGATCGGACGGGTAGACAGGGTGCGGGCATACGGGATTATCGCCGCAATCGGCGGGGCGAGCAACTTGATTCCGCTTCGAGGTTTCTGGGGTAACTTAGTGACCCCATGACGTGCCCGGGCGTCCGGCAACGGATCGGAGATGACACGATGGTTGGGACGATGTGGCGGGCGTGCCATACCCGCGGAGGAGCGCAGGTCGGTTGTCGCGGTGTAACCGCTGGTGATCCATGACGTTATGTCCATCTGCGGCGGCATGGACTTCGCAGTGATTTGCGCGTGATGCGGATCGAGCGGACTGGATCTCTGCACTCCCTCCGGCGAGGCAGCCTGGCCGCTGCGGGACTCCTGGTGCTCGGCCTGGGCCTCAGTACCTGCAAGCTCGACGAACTGGTGGGTCCCGATCCGCCGGGCACGCTCGCCGTGAACCCGGGAGCCGCCACGGATTCGGCGGCGGTGGGCAGCCGCCCGGTACGGACGCAGGTCATCAGCGTCACGAGCACCGGAGCCGGAACACGCGGCTGGACCGCCACCCGCGCGCGGACGAGCAGCTGGCTCCGGCTGAGCGCCGCATCGGGATCAACCCCCTCCACGCTCACGCTCTCGCTCGACCCCGCCGGCCTCTTCGTGGGCGAGTATCGCGACACCGTGATCATCGCCCCCGGAGACGGCTCCACGGACCCTGTGCGGGTGCCGGTGCGGTTCGTCGTCCACCCCTGCCGAGCGGTGCAATACACAGTCGGTTCAACCGTCACCGGCTCGCTCACGGAGTCCGACTGCGAGGCGCCGCATCGGGCCGGGCGGTTCGCGAAGCTGTACCGGTTCACGGGGGCGGCCGGCGACTCGGTGACGGTGACCCTGCGGTCCGCGGCGTTCAGCGCGTACGTCCTGCTCGACAGCGCAACCGCGGGGGGCGTCCCGCCGGTCGCCGAAAGCGACCGATGCGGCGCCGACGCGGGCGCGGCATGCCTGCGCTACGCGCTGCTTTCCCGGTCCGGTGATTACTGGGTGGAAGTCACGAGCGCCGTGGGAGGGGCGCTGACCGGCGCATTCACGCTCGAGGCCACGCCGCCGCGCGCGCCCAGCCCTCCCGTGAGCCTGGCCCAGTTCCGCGCAGACAGCGTGACGCCGGTCGCCGTCGGGGCGCTCGTCGGCGAACCGGTCATCGTCGCCCGAGGCGGCACCGACGATCCCGACCCATCGGACTCGGTGGCACTCCAGGTCGAGATCCGGCCGCTCGGCACGGCATTTGGCGATACGCCGTCGGCAACCGGTGCCCTCGTGCCGCGCGGGACCGCCGCGACCGTGCGGGTGGAGGGGCTCGCCGACAACACGAACTACCGTTGGCAGGCCCGGGCGATCGATCAGACGGGCCGGACCAGCGCCTGGGTGCCGTTCGGCGCCAATGCGGACGATGCCGCGGATGTGCGGGTGGCCATCTCCCAGCAGCCCAATGCCCCGACGGGCATCGGGCAGTTCCGGTCTAACGGAACCACCGCCATCGCGACCGGCGGGACGACCGGCGAACCCACGGTCGTGTTCAAGGGGACGGTCAGCGATCCCGACCCGGGCAACCAGGTCCGGCTCGAGGTCGAAGTGCGGCCCTTCGGGACGGCGTTTGCGAACAGCGCCACCGCGGCCGGCGTCCTGGTGGCCAACGGGACGGTGGCTAGCGTCACCGTGACCGGTCTGCTGGACGGCGTGGCCTATCACTGGCAGGTCCGCACGGTCGATCAGGCCACGCAGGCCAGCGACTGGGTCCCGTTCGCCGCTCCGGGGCAGACGACCGCGGACTTCCGGGTTGTCCTGCCGGCGACGGCTCTCGCGTTCGCGACCCAGCCCACCGGCATCACCGCGGGCTCGACGATCAGTCCCGCCGTGACGGTGGAGGCCCGCAAGGGGTCGGGAGCCGTGGACACGGCATTCGGCGGCACCGTCAACGTCGTGATCGCGCCGGGAACTGGTACGGGCGGGGCGGTGCTCGGCGGCACGGTGTCGGTGGCGGCCGTCCGCGGGGTGGCCACGTTCTCGAACCTGAGCGTTGACATCGCCGGGACGGCGTACCGGCTTCTGGCGAGCGCCACGGGGCTCAATTCGGCGACGAGCAATCCGTTCGACGTGTCTGCGGCGGGAGCGAACCGGCTGGCCCTGACGACGGCGCCGAGCGCTTCGGCCCGGAGCGGCATCGCGCTGACCACGCAACCGGTGGTCCAGATCCGGGATGCCGCTGGCAACGCGGTAGGGCAGGCGGGGGTCGACGTCGTTGCCACCATCGCATCCGGCCCCGCCGGCGCGTCGCTCTCCGGTGACACGGCGACGACCGGCGCCTCGGGCAGCGCCACGTACACGGGGCTCACGATCACCGGACCGGTGGGCAACTATACCCTCCGGTTCAGCGCGACCGGGCTCGCCGGGGTGTCGTCCGGCACGATCGGGCTCACGCCCGGCAACGCGGACGCCTCGCGCACCACCGCGAGCGTCCCGGCGGGCGTGGCTGGGTCTGCCACGAGCATCCTCGTGACGGCTCGTGACGGGGCCGGCAACCAGCTCGCCACGGGTGGTCAGACGGTGACGGTGGTGGTGACCGGAGCGAACAGCGCCTCCCCCACGGTCACGGACAACGGGAACGGTACCTACGCGGCGAGCTACACACCGACGACCGCCGGGACGGACGCGGTGGCGATCACGCTGAACGGCACGGCCATCTCCGGTAGCCCGTATGCCAGCCAGGTCGCACCCGCGGCGGCGAGCAAGCTGGTTTTCACCGTGCAGCCCTCGTCGGTCGGCGCGGGAGCCGTGATCAGCCCCGCGGTCGTGGTCGCCGTCCGTGACGCGTTCAACAACACGGTCACGTCGGGGACGGGGAGCACGGCAAGCATCACTGTCGCGATCGGCAACAACCCCGCCGGGGGCACGCTCGGCGGCACGAAGACCGTGAGCGCGGTGAATGGCGTGGCAACGTTCGGCACGCTCACCATCGACAAGACGGGCACGGGTTATACCCTGACCGCGACGGCCACGTCGTTGACGGGGGCGACCTCGACCGCGTTCAACGTCACGCCGGCCACCGGAGCGAAGCTCGGGTTCCTGACCCAGCCCGCCAACGTCGTGGCGGGAGCGGCCATCACGCCGAGCGTGCAGGTCGCGGTGCAGGACGCGAGCGGGAATACGGTCACGAGCTCGACGGCGTCTGTCACCATCGCCATCGGGACTAACCCTGGTGGGGGGACCCTCGGGGGGACGGTGACGGTGGCCGCGGTGAGCGGGGTGGCGACGTTCAGCGGGCTCACGATCGACAAGGCGGGCACGGGCTACACGCTCGCGGCGACGGCCCCGTCGTTGACGGGGACCACCTCGACGACGTTCAACGTGACGCCAGGCACGGCCACTCGTGTGGCGTTTACGGTGGGTCCGACCAACACGGTGGCGGGAGCGGCAATCGCGCCGCCGGTCCGGGTGGCCGTACAGGACGCCAATGGCAACACGGTCACGAGCTCCACGGCCTCGATCGTGGTTGACATCGGAACCAATCCGGCGGGCGGCACCCTGTCGGGCACGAGGACGGTCGCGGCGGTGAGCGGCGTGGCGAGCTTCGGCAACCTGAGCATCGACAAGGCGGGGACCGGCTACACGCTGACGGCGGCCACTACCGGCCTCACGGGGGCGACGAGCGGATCGTTCGACATCCAGGTGGGGAGCGGAAACAGGCTGGCATTCGTGGTCCAGCCGTCGAACGCGGTGGTGGGAGCTCCGAACTCCCCGGCCATTCAGGTCGCCATCCAGGACGCGGTGGGCAATACCGTGACGAGCGCCACGGACCTGGTGACGCTCGCGCTGTGGGACAACCCCCCTCTCGCGACATTGTCAGGCACGCTGAGTGTGAACGCGGTGAACGGCATCGCCACGTTTTCCAACGTCCGCCTCGACCGTGTGGGGACGGGATACACGCTGGCCGCCCTCGCGTCGGGGCTGAGCGCGAAAAGCGCATCCTTCAATATCGCGGCCGCGGGCACCACGACGGCCATCACGGCGGATGCACCGGACCCGTCGACGGTGGGGCAGGCGGTGGCGGTGAGCTACACGGTGGCGGTGACGGCGCCCGGGGCGGGGACGCCGACGGGGAACGTGACGGTGAGTGACGGGGCGGGGACGACGTGCACGGGGACGGTGGCGGCGGGGACGTGCAGTGTCACGTTCACGACGGTGGGGGCAAAGACGCTGACGGCGAGCTATGCGGGGGACGGGAACTTCCTGACGAGCACGTCGGCGGGTGTGGGGCACCAGGTGACCGCGCCGACGACGACGACGGTGGCGTCCTCGGCGAACCCATCCGTGTTCGGGCAGAGCGTGACGTTCACGGCAACGGTGGCGAGTGGGGCGGGCACGCCGACGGGGACGGTGCAGTTCAAGGTGGACGGGGTGAATCTGGGGACGGCGGTGGCGTTGACCGCGGGGTCGGCGACGAGTCCGGCCACGACGAGCCTGGCGGTGGGGACGCGGGTGATCACGGCGGAGTACGCCGGCTCGACGGACTTCGGGGCGAGCACGGGGACGTTGGCGGGTGGGCAGGTGGTGAATGCGGCGACGACGACGACGGCGGTGAGCTCGTCGGTGAATCCGTCGGCGTTGGGGCAGAGCGTGACGTTCACGGCGACGGTGACGGGCGGGGTGGGGACGCCGACGGGGACGGTGCAGTTCAAGGTGGACGGGGTGAATCTGGGGACGGCGGTGGCGTTGACCGCGGGGTCGGCGACGAGTCCGGCCACGACGAGCCTGGCGGTGGGGACGCGGGTGATCACGGCGGAGTACGCCGGCTCGACGGACTTCGGGGCGAGCACGGGGACGTTGGCGGGTGGGCAGGTGGTGAATGCGGCGGCGACGACGACGGCGGTGAGTTCGTCGGTGAATCCGTCGGTGTTGGGACAGAGCGTGACGTTCACGGCGACGGTGACGAGTGCTGGCGGGACGCCGACGGGGACGGTGCAGTTCAAGGTGGACGGGGTGAATCTGGAGGCGCCGGTGCCGTTGACCGCGGGGTCGGCGACGAGTCCGGCC
>DAINBS010000161.1:0-7393 GCA_036732805.1 Gemmatimonadales bacterium
TGTCCGTCTGGCCGTCTCGCCGTCTATCCTAGCTACCTTCGCCTAATCACCAGCTCCTGCTCCCTGGCAGTGGGCAGCCCGCCGCGCACCTCGAGCATCGGGTTCCCCGGATCGGTCTGATAACTCCAATCCACGATGATGAAGTCGCGCCCCACGTGCGTCGGCCGCATGGCCCCGTAGCGCGCGAACCCGTCGCCGCCGTCCATCTCGAACACGTAGCCAATGCCCGGCGCCACGCCGATGGCCGACCGGGAGTAGCCGGCCAGGGGGGCCTCGTCAATGGACGTGAGGTCATCCAAGGGACCCGCGCCGTACTGCAGCACCTGCGTACCCGTGCGCAGCGGCACGAAGGACATCGCGAACGTGCCCGCGTCCCGGTCGATCCAGAAGTCCGCCGTTGCGGCACTGGACGCCTGAATCAGGCCAAGCTCGTTGTCGTCCGCCTGGCCGTTCCCATTCAGGTCCTGCCAGAACCGGAATGCCGCGAGCGATGGGTTCACGGGGTCCGCATAGAGCACGACGTTGCGGGCGTCAGGGCGAGGCGTATCGGCCAGGACGGGCGACCACATGCTCTCCCATCCTTCGATGCTCTCGGCCGACACGCCAAAGCAGCGCGGCGCTCCGTTGCTGAGCGCCCCCGCGATGAACTCCGGCGCCACGGTGGTGCCCTCCAGGGCCCAGTCGTCGCCGCAGAGGTTGTCGTCGAGCGAGTACGAGGCCGAATACACGCGGTACTGGTAGAAGCCGTCGGGATCCGACACGTACGGGTTGTCGCTCCACCCCAGGTAGATGGCGCCGTTGAGCGAGGTCGTGACGAGCGAGGACGGCGCCTGGAGCCTGAGCCGCTCGTCCACCCGGACCTCGGCCAGGTCGCTCTCGGCCCCATCCGTGGCGACCGCCGAGACCGCGTAGTCCAGATCGGGAATCCCCACGTCGTGGAACGACAGCGACGTCGTCTCACCGCGGAGATCGTAGGCGCCCGACGTGCCGGGCCGCGAATAGACCCGGTAGGCCAGCAGGTCCGTCGCATCCACCGGATCCCACCGGAGCAGCACGCCCGCCGGGACCTCCGGGTCACCGCTCGGGTCGAGCACGTAGTACAGATTCTCCGGCGCCTCGATGGGCGGGAGAACTTCAGTGGCGTCGTCGCACGCCGCGACCAGCGCGACAACGCCGAGGATCATCAGAGCCTGGGACCTCATATCACGCCTCAAGACGGAGACCGATGGGGTAGAAAGGCACAGGCCGTGCCCCGGTCATGGAGTGAGATAACTTATTGTAGTACAATAATTTAGCTGATACGCGACCGACTCAGCGCCTGTCCTCTAGAGTGGACAACACGACATGGCGACGTCACGACGACGAGCCCCCATCCCGCTTGTCCCGCCAACGGCCAACGGCTGACGGCAAAGAAAGCTCCGCACAAGTCTCCGGTGCGTCGCTCCGGCCGCTGCAGAGACAGACCGGGGCGAGCTGGTAAGACGGGCTGCCGCGTCTCTGACGCGTCCTCCGCGACCACCGTTCGACTCGTGCAAAGGTTCCCTAACGGCCAACGGCTAACGGCTAACGGCTAACGGCTCACGGCCAACCGCTCACGGCTAACGGCTAACGGCCAACACTCTGCTGATCATAGTTGAACTTGATATCCGGCTGATCCAGCAGCGAAACGAAGAAGTTGAACGCGAAGTTGCCGTTCGGGGACTTGAGGAACTGGAATGTCGCGCGCCAGCGGTGCATGTCGCGCTCGAGCCGGATGACGTGCTGGCCGAACTCGTTCGTCGTGAGGTTGTACTGCGTGCTCCACGACACCGCCCAGTTGCTCGTGGGGTCGAACCCAACGGACAGGCCGAGCGTGCGGTTGGTCAGCTCGGCGCGGCTGGTCGGGCCCACGTCCTCCGGCCGCCTCCGCTGATCGTCGTAGGTCACCGACAGCTGGAACGGCCGCTTCCCCGACCCGCGGGTGGGCCGGCGGTCGTAGTCCTGGAACCGGTCGCCGGTGGGCCCCGGGATCAGCCCGGCGGTGACCGCCGTGTCGAGGGGAACGTCCTCCTCTTCCGTCGTCGGCGTGACGCCCCGTCCCGCGATCATGCGGACGAGACTCGTGATGGTCCGCTCCGAGATCGTGAACCGCGCGGAGAGCCGGTTCAGGAAGGGCTTGAACCGGGCGGTGTCCGAGCCCACCGCGCCGAGCCACAGGTCGTGCGTCGTGGCGAACGAGAAGCCGGGCACCAGGTCGCTGGTGAACTGGTTCGAGAGCTGGTCCGTCACCCACCCCGTCCGGCCCTCCTCCTTGGCCTGCTCGAAGTCATACGACACCTCCGACGTCGAGATCCCCAGCAGCTTCGCCTTGCGCGCGTTCCGTGGATCGGTGGTCGTGTCCCCTTCGGCGAGCTTGAGCTTGCCTTCGAAGTTCTGGGTGAGGCCCACGCTGATCCGGTTCTGGACGGGGCTGCGGAGCTGGGGGAGCGAGCCCGTCGGCGCGATCGCCCGCGCGTAGGCCTCCGGCACCGTCGCGGCCGGCGCGAAGCTCCACCGCACCGTAGGCGACACCTTGTGCCGGATGCGCGACATGGGCCCGAACCCCGGGAAGAACGCGAAGAACGACGGCGACAGCGACGCGCCGAACGAGAAGCGCTTCCCCTGACGCACCCACTCCCCGTTCGTGTTCCGGTTCCGCACCATGAACGCGCCCGACGTCGTGTTCAGAATCCCCACCGACGGCTGGAGCTTCCAGCTCCCCGGGAACAGCGTGGGCAGGCCGAACGAGGTGTTCCAGTCCACGGAGGACTCGAAGTCGATGCCGTAGTAGACGCTCAGGCTGTCCGTCGGGTCGTCCGGGTCGGGCACGCGCGCGGTGTCGCGCCCTTCGCGGACTTCGTCCCGGTACGAGAAGCTGTTCTGCCAGTTCCAGCCGCCGATCCGGAGCGGCGTGCTGAACTGCACGTCGGTGGACCGCGTCTGCACGAGCACGGAGTCCCGCCGGAGGTCCGTGTCGCCCGGCTGCGGCACGCCGTCGACGAAATACCCGAACTGCTTGTAGGTCCGGTCGTTCCGGATGGTGAGGCTGGGCGACCACGTCATGAACGACCCGACGTCGATCGGGACCGGCGTGAGCGAGAACGACGGGAAGGACTGCCGGACGCCCCCGTTGGTGAGATCCTGGTTGAGCGACCCGCCGAGGCCCATGGAGCCCCAGGAGAACTGCTTCGAGAAGTTGACACTGCTGTTCAGCGTCGCCGTCGCGAGGTAGGGGTCCACCGTGTTGCGCTCGAGCACCCTGGCGCTCGTGACGTAGTCCACGGACGCCGTGAGTCGCGTGCGCATGTCGAAGGTCTGCTGGTGCCCCCAGCGCAGCCGCAGCGACCGGCCGCCCGGCGCCCCGTCCAGGCCCTCCTCCCACATGCGGGTGACCGCGATGCCGCCCTGCACGAACCGGTCGAGCCACCGGTATCTCATCTCCCCGTTCAGCGAGATCGAGTTGCCCGAGAACCAGTCCAGCGCCAACTGGAAATCGAAGTAGTCGCTGAGGGCGAAGTAGTACCCGATGTTGGTGACGTGCCGGGAATAGCCCGCGTTGGGGCGGATGAGATCATTGATCCCGAACCGGGGCACCAGGAACCCGCTCCGCCGTCCGGGCCGCATGTCCTGGAAGATGAACGGCAGCCAGAGCACGGGCACGTCGCGCACGTACAGAACCGCCGGTCGGGCAATGAGCATCGTGTTGTTCACCCACTTCACCGAGCCCGACCGAAAGTGGTAGTGCGGGTCGGGCAGATCGCAGCTCGTCAGGTCCGCCCCGCCGGCAAACAGCCGCACCGACGCGGAGTCAACGGACAGGCCGCCCCGGAGGTACCAGTCCACGCCGGACTGCTCGAAATTGGTGAGGGCCCCCTCCACGAACCCGCGCCGCTCGCACGTGTCGTAGCGCATGCGGTCTCCCGTGAGCACCGTGCCCTCCTCGAACAGCGCGGGCTTGCCCTCGGCCTGGAGACGACACGCGGCCTGGCGCATGCGCACGGTATCCGCCTCGAGCGTCGCGCCCTCCTACTCCACCAGCCCGTGCCCGATCAGTTCGACCGCCTGCGAGTCGGCGTAGAGCACCACGCTGTCCCCGGCATACCGGACCGTGCGGTACCCGGTGAGCTGCAGCAGCGCCTGCAGGATGGAATCGGGGCCGGGGAACGAGCGGGAGGGTGCGGTGGGGAGTCCGAGCCGCCGGGCGGTGGCGGTATCGAGGGCCTGCCCCGGCCCGGCACGGGCGAGCGAATCCTGCCCCAGGCGGCGGCCGAGCGTGTCCTGGCCGGCCACGCGGGCGCTGTCGGGCCGGACCGGCCGCCGGACAGGTGGCCGCTGCGCCTCGGCCGGGCCGGGCCACAGGGCGCCGAGCAGCACGAACAGCGCCACCGCGCCGATGCTGGGGCCGCGGTCTTTCCGCCAGAGCAGCCGCCCCACGCCGATCCCCGCCTCGTACAGGAGCATCAGGGGGACCAGCAGCATCAGCATCGAGACCACGTCGGGTGGCGTGAGAAACGCCGCCACGATGGCCGTGACGACGAGCGCGATGGGCCGGTTCCGGGCAAAGAAGGCCGGATTCACGATCCGGAACGCCGCCAGCAGGGCGATCACCAGGGGCAGCTCGAACATCACCCCGAACGCCAGCACGAGCTGAGCGGCGAACGAGAAGTAGGCGTCCGCCGTGATGATGGTCTCGAGATCTTCCCACTGAAAGCTGAACAGGACGCGCAGCGCCGCCGGCAACACCCACGAGTATGCGATCATCACGCCGGCCGTGAACAGAACGAGGCCCGCAGCCATGGCGGGCACGACGAACCGCCGCTCGCGCTCGTACAGGGCGGGTGACAGAAACGCCCAGATCTGCCACGCGACCACCGGGGCCGCGAGCACGACGCCTACCATCACCGCGAGCTTGAGCGTGAGCAGGAACGCGTCCGTCGGCCGCGTGATGAACAGCTTCCCTGCCGGCAGATAGGGCGCGATGGGCCGCTTGAGCAGGCCCAGCACGTCGAAATGCTGGACCACCAGGAACCCGATGACGGTCCCGACGACGAGGGCGGCGAGGCTCCAGAGGATGCGCCACCGCAACTCTTCCAGATGCTCCAGGAAGGGCATCTCGCCCCGGGCGCGTTCCTCGGACATCGGATTCCCGGCCGGCGGGCCGGCAGGTCAGGGTGAGGTGTTCAGCTTCTCGCGGGCCAGCGCCGCCTCTTCGGAGCGCGGATAATCTGACAGGACCCGCTGGTAGTACACCCGGGCGCCCGCCCGGTCCCCCCGCCGTTCGGCCATGAGGCCGAGCTTGTAGAGTGCCCCCGGCGCCCGGAGCGACGTCGGGAAGTCCTTGACCACCCGCTCGTACGCGACCGCCGCCGAGTCGGGCTCCGCGGTGCCCCACGAGTCGCCGATGAAATAGAGGGCGTCCGGTACCCGCTCGTGCTGGGGATAGCGCGACAGCAGCTCAGTGAACGCCATGCGAGCCGCCTGCGGGCTCCCGCGGCGGAGCTGCTGGAGCCCCAGTTCGAACAGCTCGTTCGCCCCGGGAGCGTCAGTCGCCGGCGCGCTGTCCGCCTGGGCCGCCGCACCGGCAGGTACCCCCGCGGCCGCACCCACCGGGCGCCGTTCGAGCTGCGCGCGCATCTCGGAGAGGCGCTGCTGGCTCTGGCCGGTCAGTTCCTGGATCTGTACCAACTGGCGCTGGATCTCGGTCAGGTCGGTCCGCAGCTCGCCCCGCAGCACCGTGAGCGAACGGCGCCCCGCCTCGACGGAGTCACCAACCGCGCTCAGCAGGTCCGCCAGGCGCGCCAACTCGACAGCCCGGGCGGAGTCCACCCGGGCTGCCTCGGCCTGCATGGCCTGCAACTGCCGCTCGACGCGGCGGACGTCGCCCTTGAGCGCGCATCCGCTCAGGACGACGGCCGCCGCGGAGAGCGCGACGGCGTGCCTCACATGCCGGCGGGGGCCTTCAGCGTCTGGCCGCCCGCGGCGATGGCGAATTCGTCACGCCGGTTCCTCGCCCACGCATCCTCGGTGCTCAATGCATCGAGGGGCTGCTCCTCGCCGCGCGAGGCCGTCGTGATCCGGTCGGCCGCGATGCCGCGGTTCACCATGTACTCCTTGGCCGAGAGCGCGCGCCGGTTGCCGAGCGCGAGGTTGTACTCGTCGGAGCCCCGCTCGTCGCAGTGCCCCGTGACCGTGAGTGTCAGCATCGGGTTGGCCTGCAGGATCGCGATCTTCCGATCGAGAATGGCCGCGTCACCCGCCCGGATGTTGGACTTGTCATAGTCGAAGTTGATCAGCTCCATGATCATGCCGCGCACCCGCTCGGTCAGCCGGGCGGCTTCCTCGGCCACGCGACGCTCGTTGGCCAGGCGCTCGGCTTCGGCGCGGGCCCGCGCGATGCTGTCCTCGCGCGCGCGGGCGGCCGCCTCGGCCCGGGCGATCGAGTCACGAATCGCGGTCGAATCGATGGCGGGCGTCGGCGGAGGTGCAGGCTGACCGCCACAGGCGGCTGCCGCGGCAACCACGATCGCGCCGATTGTCAGCGACAAGGGAATGGAGAGTCTCATTGCCGTTACCCCAGGTTTGGTAGTAAACAGTTGTGCCTCAAGGAAATGCGTCATTCCCGGAACGTCCCAATCTAATACATCCGCCCGGACCACGCAGGCAACCGGGCCTCCCCCACCCGGGTCACCTGTCGTACTCGCCCAGTCTCGAGATCGATCACCCAGATCTGCCGGTTACCCGTCCGATTCGAGACGAACGCCAGGTGCCGCCCGTCGGGCGCCCATGTGGGGTCTTCGTTGCGGCCGGCGCTCGTCAGCTGACGCACGGTGCGGCTCTGCACGTCCATCAGGAAGATCTGCGGGCTGCCACCCACGTCCCGGTGGAACGCGACGTTGCGGCCGTCGGGCGACCATTCCGGCGCGTTCGAGCTGCCGGTCACTCCGTAGTCGAATGGCGCGAACAGCTCCTGGCCCGTGCCGTCCGACGACATCGCGTAGATCTGCGGCAGGCCCGCGCGCGTCGAGACGAACGCGATGCGCCGGCCGTCGGGACTGAACGTGGGACTCAGATTGTCCGCGAACCGCCCCGACGTGAGCCGCTGGATGCAGCAGTCCCGCTCCACGTCGTAGGTGAACACGTCGGTGCCGCCCTCGTCCGACCGGCTGAAGACCAGCGTCCGGCCGTCCGGCGCGAAGACGGGCGTGTAGTTGAGCCCGCGCTCCGTCGTGCCCACGACCCGGCGTCCCCCGCCCTCGATGTCCTGCACGTACAGGCGGCCGCCCTGATCGTGAAACTCGGTGTACGCCGCCTGTCGCCCGCTTGGCGACCACGACGGAGAAAACGTGCGCGCACCGGCCGGCGTCACCGGCACGCC
>DAINBS010000162.1:0-7257 GCA_036732805.1 Gemmatimonadales bacterium
AGTCCCGCCCTGAAGGGCGGGCTCGGCCAAGCAACCAGACGCTGAAGCGTGAACTGCCCCTGCGCGATGCCCTTCAGGGCCTAGTTGCTCGGCCGAGCCCGGGCTGTCAGCCCGGGACTCATTCTCATAGCGGCCCCCCCTACTACCACTAGCAGGGGGTATTGCCGACCCGCACGGGGAGCCGCACCTTGGGTAGCGATTCTTACGCTGCGACGGCGGGGCTGCACAACCCGCCGCCGCCCCTGCTGAACGAGCAACGCAAGAGCTGCCCGATCAAGGGCTTGAATTCGATCGAGCCGCAGGACGGCCCGGCGTGTTATGCTGCAGAACAGGAGCGAGATAATCGCATATGAAGTCCTCGCTAAGACGTAGTTAGCCGCCGTGCAGGGAGCGTCAGGATTCCGTAGATTACCTTGGTGAGCCTGACCTTCGAGTGGGACCCCGACAAGGCCGACGAGAACGAACACAAGCACGCGGTCTCCTTCGCCGAGGCAGCCACCGTCTTTGGGGATCCGCTATCGGTAACGGTTGCCGATCCGGATCACTCGGTCGCCGAGGCCCGGTTCCTCACCATTGGGATGTCGCATCAGCAGCGTCTGCTTGTTGTCGCCCATGCAGATCGCGATGATGCGGTTCGGTTGATCAGTGCCCGGGCGGCCACGCGTGCAGAACGCAAAGCCTATGAAGAAGAAGCCTGACAGGGTCTCGGAACCAAGCGACATGCGGACCGAGTACGACTTCCGGGGTGGCGTCCGCGGCAAGTACGCCCGCCGCTTTGCTCAGGGTACCAACGTCGTCGTGCTCGATCCGGACGTGGCGGCGGCTTTCCCGGACTCCGCTGCAGTGAATCAAGCCCTTCGCAAGGTGGCTGGGCTCCCGCAGCCCGGTTCACCCTCCTGAGCGGCAAGCACGGCGTCTAACGAAGGATTGCTGCGGACGGGCGCGATACATGGCGTTCTCCTCACTCGCGTGGCGGGTTCCTGGCAGTGCCGTCGTTGACACACGTTGCGGCTGGCAAGTAGTCGCCCGCCGCAGAATCCTGAGCCGTTAGACCGATGAGCGAGGCCGCGGGACATCCCTTGGACGACTGGGCCCGGGATCTGGGGAAGTTGGTGAATGCCCTTCAGAGTTTGGAGTTCGTCCTTCGCGCTTTTCTGTACGAGCGCGAACCGTCGCCCGGCGGCCAGTTCCCCTCTGCGCACGATTTCTACGCCGATCCCGTCGGTGCCGTCGTCCCAGTGAACGCTATCACGGACTATCGAACGCTTGGTGAACTGATCTCGGCGTACAACCTCTTGGTCAAGGCGGCCTTTCCTGAGCGTGCAATCGACCCCGCTGTTGTTGGTGTCCGTGACGCGCTTGCCCACGGTCGCGTATCCACACTCCAGCCCGAACCCGGCGAGGCGCTCGACCTCGTGAAGTACGACCGCCCAACCAAAGACAACCCTACGGTCGTTCGCGTCGCGGTTCGCGTTCACCTCACGCGAGCGTGGTTGCGTGAACCCTTCAGACGATACAGGGGCATACCCTACGGGTGGCAAGTGCCCATGAAGAAATGGCCAAGCCGGGAAAGACCTAGCGTGGCGGCAAGGCGGACCAGCTGAACAGCCGGGGAGATCGCTAACGAAATAGTCCGGGTACATCGACGCGTGGTACAACGTCCACCGACGGCATGCGGCGCTCGGCTATGTGAGCCCGGCCGTCTACGAGGCGCGGCTCCGGTCAGCCGCGTAACCTAGGTGTCCACGAAATCGGGGCACGCCCAGTGAGGTCTATCGCCTGGCTGGCCGCTAGACCAGTGCCTCCGTGCGCCATCACGGCGTCAGGCTCCGTTCATTCCCGGTCCTCTTCCGCAGGATGGCCCTCGCCGGCGCCCCTTCGTGCCCTGCGACCTTCAGCGGCAGCACGATCACATCGTAGTCACCCGCTGGAGCAGGGCGCAGGTCCAGTCCCTCGACGATCGGGATGCCGCGCCCGAGCAGAATCTGGTGTGTCCTCGGCGCCGGGGCGCCGAATTGCTCCGCCGAGATGTAGTCGACGCCGACCAGCAGGACTCCAGCGTCCGCGAGGAGCTGCGCCGCGTCCGGAGCGATGTACGCGAAGTCCCTGTGGAACTCGGGTGAGTCCATCCAGCCGCGCAGCGTGCTGCGCGTCCGGAACAGCACGCGCTTCGCGCCCCTCCACGCGTGCCCGTTCAGCTCAGCCGCGTCGATCGCCTGCACGCTGTCGGCGATCTCGATCACCCGCGCGGCACCGATCAGCGGGTCCAGCGCCACCTGGTCGATCGGCGCTCCATTAGCGACGAAATGCATCGGGGCGTCGATGTGCGTCCCGCTGTGCGCGCCCAGCGAGTAGACCGAAAGCGTGACGACATCGCCCTTCCGCATATCGCGGAGAAGATCGAACTTCATGGGCGCGTCGCCCTCGTACACCGGCGTCCTCGCCGGATCGAGCATCGCCGTAACATCGATCCACCCCTCGGCGGTCAGCTCCCGCGTCGCCCTGGTATCCGGCGGGCCCTGTTCGCGGGGGGCACACGCCAACAGCCCGAGCGCCACCGCCGCCGCGAGGCTCCGTACACCACGGATCTCAACTCCTGCTTCGCGCATGTCTCCTCCAGTTGCCCGTTGCATCGCCCATTCCGTCATCGCTCCACCCGAGCGCTCTGGTCAAGCGAGGCGCGAGCCGAGAGACGACCCTCCGACACCACTACACCACGAGGCTGAGCAGCATCGTGAAACCCAGGCCCGCCACGCCGATGATCGTCTCGGCCACGGTCCACGTCCGCAGCGTCTGGGGAACGGTCATGTTGAAGAACTCCTTGATGAGCCAGAACCCCGCGTCGTTCACATGGGAGAGCACCAGCGACCCCGCGCCCGTCGCCAGCACCAGCAGCTCGGCGGACGTCCCTGGCGTCGCCACCGCGATGGGGGCGACCAGGCCCGCGGCGGTCGTCATCGCCACGGTCGCCGAACCGGTGGCCACCCGGATCAGCGCCGCCACGGTCCACCCGAGCAAAAGTGGCGATGCGCGCGATCCCAGCGCCACGTCGGCAATCGCCTTCCCCACCCCGCTCTCCAGGAGCACGTTGTTGAATCCGCCGCCAGCCCCGATCACCAGGAGAATGGTGGCGGTCGGTCCGAGGCAGTCGTTGGCGAACGTGAGCAGCTGATCGCGCGTGAAGTGCTGCCGGTATCCCAGCGACCACAGGGAGAAGAGCAGCGCCAGCAGCAGGGCCACGATCGGGCCCCCGATGAGACCCAGCGCCGAGCGGAGCGGGCTCATCGGGTCGAGCGCGAGGTTCGCCGCGCTGGCGCCCAGCATCAGAATCACCGGCAGCAGCACGGTGAAGAGCGTGAGGCCGAAGCCCGGCAGGTCGCGCCGGACGCCGCCCACGAATTGAGCGGCAATCGGGCTCTCCGCGGCGAGCGCGATCCGCGGCGCGATCCACGAGCCGAACATCGGTCCGGCCAGCGCCGCCGTCGGCAGCCCGACCAGGATGGCATAGGCGATCGTGCGTCCGACGTCGGCCTGGTAGGCGCCGACCGCGAGCATCGCCGCCGGATGCGGCGGCACCATCCCGTGCACCACCGACAGCCCCGCCACCAGGGGAATGCCGATCTTCACGAGTGACACCCCCGTGCGACGCGCGATCGTGAACACCAGCGGCACCAGCAGCACGAACCCCACCTGGAAGAAGACCGGAATGCCCACGATGAAGGCGACGCACATGATGGCCCAATGCACGCGCCGCTCGCCGAACATCGTGATGAGCGTGGTCGCGATGCGCGTCGCGCCGCCGGACTCCGCCATCAGCTTCCCTAGCATCGTGCCCAGGGCGACGACGATCGCGATGAAGCCCAGGACCGCCCCGACCCCGTCCTGGAAGGCCTGGACGACGCGGCCCAACGGCATGCCCGCGGCCATCCCCATGCCAAGCGAGACCACCAGCAGCACGATGAAGGGGTGCAGCTTGTAGCGCGCGATCAGCACGATCAGCGCCACCACCGCGCCCGCGGCGTAGAGCAGCAGCCGGGTATCGGGGCTCATGCCGAGCGCCGCACCAGATCGTCGACGATGGCGTGCGGCGCCTGGCTGATATCGCACACCCACGCGCGCTCGTCCGGCGCCGGCTCCTCGAGTGTGGCGAGCTGGCTCTCGAGCAGCAACGGAGGCATGAAATGCCCACGGCGCTGGGCCATCCGCTCCGCGAGGAGCGCGCGGCTGCCCGCGAGATACACGAAGCGGACGTCGGCGTCCCCGGCGGCACGCAGCAGATCGCGGTAGCTCCGCTTGAGCGCCGAGCATGAGATGGCGAGACCGACGCCGGCGCGCCGGGCCTCGCGGAGTCGGGCCGCGATCGCGATCAGCCAACCGTGGCGATCGTCGTCCGTGAGCGGGATCCCGGCCGCCATGCGCCGCACGTTGTCCGCGGGGTGCAGGGCGTCGCCTTCGACGAACTCGATGTCGAGCGCGCGGGCCAGCGTGGCGCCGATGAGGCTCTTGCCGGAGCCGCACACGCCCATGATCACGTAGCGCCCGGTGTGCACGGAGACCTTGCGGGTGTCGAGGGAGTGAGTGGCATGACAGGAACGGCCATCGGCCCCAATCCTATCCCTTCGAGAGGCTCGGGGCTACGCGCCCGCGATGGTGTCTATGCCGGGGACGGTGCTATTCTGCTGGTGGCAAGCGGCCCTCGCGGCCCTGGGCCTCACCCCTTGGGGAGCGGCAACGATGCGACTGGCGATGATCGGGTTGGGCCGGATGGGCGGCAACATGGTGCGGCGGCTGGTGCAGGGCGGACACGATCTCATCGTGTACGACCGCAGCGCCGACGTGGTCAAGGCGCACGTCGCCCAGGGGGTCAAGGGGGCGAAGAACCTCGCCGACATCGCTCAGCAGCTGGCGCCGCGGCGCGTCGTCTGGGTGATGGTGCCGGCCGGCGCGCCGGTCGAGAGCACCATTGAGCAGCTGGTGCCGCATCTCGCCCCGGGCGACATCGTCATCGATGGCGGCAACTCGAACTTCCACGACTCGCTGCGCCGCGCGGCGACGCTCGAGGCCCGGGGAATCGAGTTCGTGGACGTCGGGACGAGCGGCGGGATCTGGGGCCTCACGGTCGGCTACTGCCTCATGATCGGCGCCTCGCCGACGGCGTTCCAGTACTGCGAGCCGATCTTCCGGACCCTCGCGCCGGCCGAGGGCTACGCCCACGTGGGCCCGCCCGGGGCCGGCCATTACGTCAAGATGGTGCACAATGGCATCGAGTACGGACTGCTCCAGGCATATGCCGAGGGCTACGAGATCCTGCACGCCTCCCGGGATTTTACGCTCCAGCTGGGCCAGATCGCCAGGCTGTGGAACCACGGCAGCGTGGTGCGCTCCTGGTTGAACGAGCTGGCGGAGCGGGCGTTCACGCATGACGAACAGCTGGCCGCCATCCGGGGCTACGTGGAGGACTCGGGCGAGGGGCGCTGGACCGTGGAGGAGGCGATGCGCCTCGACGTGCCGGCGCCGGTGATCACGTTGTCGCTGCTCGCGCGGCTCCGCTCCCGTCAGGAGGAGTCGTTCGGCGCCAAAGTGATCGCCGCCCTGCGCCACGAGTTCGGCGGGCACGCGGTGCAGACCAAATGACGGTACGCCTAGACCACGCTCTACTGGGCCTGGCTGCACGATCAGTTGAGCGCGGTGGGGATCGCGGTGGTGGCCGCCATCCGTATCAGGTGAAGTTCATCTGGTTCCGGAGTCCCGCCCTGAAGGGCGGGCTCGGCCAAGCAACCAGACGCTGAAGCGTGAACTGCCCCTGGGCGGCGCCCTTCAGGGCGTCGTTCCTCGGCCGAGCCCGGGCTCTCAGCCCGGGACTCCCTTCCACAAACCGGCCCCTCTGGTTTACCGCCTGACCGCCTGACCGCCTATCTTCCCCCCAATGGCCACCCCAGCCATCTACCTCGACAACGCCGCCACCACCCCCGTCCTGCCGGAGGTGCGTGACGCCATGGCGCCCTTCCTGGACGCGGAGGCGTTCGGGAACCCGTCGTCCCCGCACCGCTATGGCCGCGCGGCGCGGGCCGCGGTCGAGCAGGCACGGCGCCAGGTGGCGGCCGCCGTGGGCGCGGAGCCCGACTGGGTCTACTTCACCAGCGGCGGCACCGAGGCCGACAACCTGGCCGTGCTGGGCGGGGCCCTGGCGTGCCGCACCGCGAGCCGGCCCTTCCGCGTGGCCGTCTCGGCCGTCGAGCACAAGGCTGTCCACGCGGCCGCGCACGTGGTCGAGGCGATGGGCGGCGAGTCCACCGAGCTGCGGGTGGACGCCGACGGCATCGTGGACATCGACGCGCTCGACGAGGCGCTCGCCGCGGGCACGCGCCTCGTGGCCGTCATGTGGGTCAACAACGAGACCGGCGTCATCCAGCACGTGCGGACCCTGGCCGAACGCTGCGGGGCGGTCGGCGCCTGGCTGGCGTGCGACGCCGTGCAGGCGCTCGGCAAGGTCCCCTGCTCCATCGCCGACCTGCCCCGTACCATGCTGGCGCTCTCGGCGCACAAGATCGGCGGGCCCAAGGGCGTCGGGGTCCTCGTGCTGCCGGACCCGCACGCGGTCCAGCCGCTGATCCACGGCGGCGGCCAGCAGCACGGCGTCCGCCCCGGCACGGAGAACGTACCCGGCATTGTGGGGTTCGGGGCCGCGGCGGAGCTGGCGGCCGCCCGGCTCGCCGAGCGCGCGGCGCACCTGCGCCACCTGCGCGCGGCGTTCGAGCAGGGACTGCGCACGGCGCTGCCCGACGTGACCATCCACGCGGCGGAGGCGTTGCGGGCTCCCCACGTCACGAGCGTGACGTTTCCCGACACCGACAGCGAGAGCCTGCTGATGCACCTCGACCTCGCGGGCGTCGCCTGCTCGTCCGGCTCGGCGTGCACCACCGGCGCGGTCACCCCGTCCCACGTGCTCACGGCCATGGGGCTCCCGCACGACCGCGCGGTGGCCACGCTGCGGTTCTCCTTTGGCCTCGAGAACACGATGGACGAGGTGACCGCGGCGCTCGACCGCCTGCCGAGGGTGGTGGCGAAGGTGCGGGACCTGAGAAAGGCGTTGGCACGGTGATCTGGAGCAAGGGCAGGAAGGGCAGTGAGGGCAGTGAGGGCAGCCGCGTCGGGCGGCTGCCCTTCCTGCCCTTCCTGCCCTCACTGCCCTTGAGGGAAGGGGCTCATGGGAGGGGCTAGGGTCTTGGCCGCGATGTCCGGTGGCGTCGACTCCTC
>DAINBS010000163.1:0-7230 GCA_036732805.1 Gemmatimonadales bacterium
TCGCGGCTCATCGTCCGCCACGGTCAGACCACATGACCGGGCGCGCGAACGCCGCCCGGTCAACGTAATGCTAGCCAGGTGCGTTCCGCCACACGCCGACCGGAGCCATCGAATGGCACCGGAAGGCGTCAATTCGGTGACGATGCCGGAGCGACGGCGGCGTATCGTGCCCCGTGTCCTCTTGCCATTCCTCCCACGCCGAGCCGACCTTATGGGCATGGCCGCCCCGACCTACTACACCGCGGACCTGGTGCGCGCGCTGCCGGACGACGGGCAGCGCTACGAGGTGGTGCACGGGGAGCTGCTCGTGAGCCCCGCTCCTCGGGCATGGCACCAGGAGATCGTCGAGCGGATCGGGCGTGCCCTGGCGGACTACGCGCGGCACGTCGGGGTCGGCCATGTCTTCCGGGCGCCGGCGGACATCTCATGGAGCGATGACACGCTGGTCCAACCCGACGTGTTCGTCGTACCGATTGACGACGCCCGCACCCTGGACTGGGCCCGGATGCAGACGCTGCTGCTGGCGGTCGAGGTCCTGAGCCCGTCCACGGCCCGTGCCGACCGCTTCACCAAGCGGCGGCTCTACCAGGAAGTGGGCGTCCCCGCGTACTGGATCGTGGACCCGGAGCGGCACTGCGTCGAGGTGTGGACGCCCGAGGCGACCTTCCCGGCCGTCGAGTGGGAACGCGCGACCTGGACGCCGGCGTCGGCCGAAGCGCCGCTGGTCATCGAGCTCGGTGATCTCTTCCGGCCGATCTGAACCGTCCGCCCACCGCAGCCCGATTACGGGCGCGAGGCCGAGACGCTGGAAGTGGGCCGCAACGAGTGTGCGATTGGAGGCTAGATTCGATTCCAGGCGATGGGTGATCCCGCTGACGTGAGAACGTGAGTACGTGAGCACGTGAGCCGGCGGTCCCTCACGTACTCACGTCCCTCACGTCCTCACGTGGACCTATGGCCGACGATCCACTGCGCGACAAGGCGGAATCCCTGGGGATTCCGCTCATCCGGCGGCACATCTTCCTGTGCGCGGACCAGACCAAGCCCAAGTGCTGCGAGAGGGAGCGCGGGCTTGCCGCCTGGGAATACCTCCGCGGTCGCCTGAAGGAGCTTGGTCTGTCGGAGCAGGGCGGGATCTACCGCACCAAGGCCAACTGCCTGCGCATCTGCCAGCAGGGGCCGATCGCCGTGGTCTACCCGGAAGGCACCTGGTACCACGACTGCGACCCGCCGGTGCTCGAGCGGATCATCCAGGAGCATCTGGTGGGGGGAGTACCCGTGGAGGAGTTCGTGTTTGCGAGGAGCGGCGGGATAGGTGGGATAGCGGGATGAGCGGGATGCGGGTGCGAGCCACCATCCCGCCTCATCCCGCGCTATCCCGCGACATCCCGCGCTGACCTCGCTCGAGTATCGCCGCGCTTCGGAAGAGCCCATCCGCCGCCTGCAGCAGCTTGCCCCGCAGCCGCTCGGGAAGCTCGGGGTGCGCGTTCAGGAACTCCCGCACGGTGGTTGCCGCCGTGGGCGTGTTGTGGCCGTCGAGCGTCGCGTTGAGCCAGCCGAGCGGGAAGAAGATGTCCCCGGTCCGCTGGATCTCCTCCAGCAGGTCGAGGCTGGGGAGGATGTAGCGCTCGGCGCGCGCCGCCCGCAGCGGATGGTGCAGGTAGCCCAGCGCCTCGAGCACCCACGGCTCGTGCTCGCGGTTCGCGGGGTCGCGGAGGCTGTCGAAGAAGCCGTCCCGGACCGCCGTGTCCGCCGAGAGCGCCGGCATCACGAACTCGAAGCGTGCCTGACGGTCCGCGTTGGTGATCCGGTCGCGCTGACTCACCAGGATCGCGCGCCAGCCCGGCGCCTCGCGCACCGCGAGCGCCTGCGCCAGCGCCGTGAAATCCCGTTCGGCAAGCGGGAGTCCCGCGATCCGCTCCTGCTCCCGCCACAACCGCTCCAGCCGCTCCACGGCGGACGGCGTCAGCGCGACCGACCGGTACGCGCCGAAGTACGCCGCCTTGAGCGACCGCGTGGGCGCACGCTGGAGCTGTTGCCAGAGGAACGCTTCCAGGTCCGCGGCCCGGGCGGCCCGGTCGTCCGGCGTCACGAACCGCCAGTACACCTCCTGGAGGTCGTTCACCACGCGCTGTGCCGTCAGGTCCGTGCGCTCCGTCTCGAGCATGCGCAGCGCCAGGTCGAGCACGCCCGCCGGTGAAAGCCGCCCACCGAGCATCGCATCCCACACGGTGAGCCAGCCCGCGGCCCGTACGAGGTCGTCGGACACCTCGGGCAGATGCGCCACGAGGCCGGCCAGGCTCAGGCTGTCCGGCACGAACGCCCCGTATGGCAGTCCGTCGCCGTTGGCGAGCGCGAAGAGCGGGGCAGGCGCCCCGCGGGCCGCCGGAGCCCCGGTGACGCGGGCGCGGAGGTCCGCCTGGAGCCGCCGCAGGCTGTCCGCGTACACGAGCACCGGGCTCAACTGCTGCGGCCACAGGCGGCCGAGCTGCTCCGGATCCGACTGCTTCCATTCGAGCGACGTGACACGTCTCTCGGCGTCGAGCGCGAGCGAGGTCGTCACGGTGGGCCGGCCGGTGCCGTATACCCACACGTCGCTCCAGGCATCGAGATCCTCGTCGGCGAGAGGGTCGAGCACCGCGATGAGGTCGCGCCAGGTGGCGTTCCCGAACCGGTACCGGTCGAGATAGGTACGCAGGCCGTCCCGGAACGCCTCCTCGCCTATGCGCCGCTCCAGCTGACGCATCACGATGGGCGCCTTCTGATAGATGATGGCGCCGTAGAGGGAGCCGGCTTCGTCGAGATTCGCGAGGTCCTGCCGGATCGGGTTGGCGCCCGCCGTCCGGTCCACCGCGTACGCCACTGGGTGGTGCGCGAGCAGGAAGCGGAGGTCGTGGTTCACCTCCGGGAACGACGGGTTGACGATCTTCGCGGCCATGAAGTTCGCGAAGACCTCCTTCATCCAGACGTCGTTGAACCAGCGCATGGTGACGAGGTCGCCGAACCACATGTGCGCGGTCTCGTGCGCGATGACGCTGGCCCGCCCCAGCTCCTCGTTCTGCGTGGCGGTGGGCTCGAGGAACAGGCTCGACGCGCGGTAGTACACGGAGCCAGGATGCTCCATCCCGCCGTACTGGAACGACGGCACCGCCACGAAGTCGAACTTGCCGAACGGGTACGGAATGCCCGTGTAGTCCTCGAGCCACGCGACGGCCGCGGCATGGAGGTCGAAGATCGCGTCGCGATTACGGGCGACCCGTTCCCGGTCGGTCTCCCGGTGGAACATCCGGTACACGCGCCCGTTCCGCTCCGCCTCTTCGATCTCGAACTTCCCCGCCGCGAAGGCAATGAGGTAGGTCGGGATGGGCTCGGTTTCGGCGAAGTGGAGCGTGACGGACTGGGCGGTTGAGCGGTTGGGCGGTTGAGCGGTTGACTTCGCCCCGGCCGCGTCTGCCCTTCCTGCCCTTTCTGCCCTCTCTGCCCCGTTTGCCACCGCCACCCAATCAGGTGGCAGGTGCAAGGTCAGCGTCACCCGCGCCTTGAGGTCCGGCTGATCAAACACCGGGAGCGCGAACCGGGCGCGGTCGGGCACGAACAGCGTGTACAGGAAGTCCGGGTTGCGGTTGAGCGACTCGTCGCCGGCCGTGAAGCGCACCGTGACCGTGTTCTCGCCTGCCACGAGCGCGTCGGCCGGGATCACGATGTGGTCCTGGGTGGTGTCGTACGCGACCGCCTGGCTGCCCACGCGCACCTCGTGCACGCGGGCCGACGGGTGTACGAAATCGAGCACGACGGGGCGCCGCGCCCGGCGGAGGGTAAACCGGATGTCGGCGGTTCCTGTGACCGGTGAGTCCTGTGCCGCGGGAATGGCGAGATCGAAGGCGTAGCGGAGACCGGCGATCCGCCCGCGCCGCGCGGCGGCGAGGTCGGCCGACACGCCGGGGGCGGCGAGTTCCGCTTCCGATGGGCCGCACGCCAGCGCCGCCACACCGGCGATGAGCAGCCCGATCCGCGGGTCAGGCCGGCGGAGCGATCGCATCGGCAACCATGTCGGCATCATCGATGACCACCCGATCGAGAGGTCCACGGAACCGCGTACGGACGCGGAGGAGCAGCAGGATCGCCACGGTGCCCAGGCCGGCTACGAGGCCCCACCAGAGGCCCAGCGGCCCGAGGCCGACGCCAAACGCGAGGATCGCGCTCACAGGGAGCCCGATCAGCCAGAAGCCCACGAGCCCGATGAGCATGGGCACCCGCGTGTCGCCCACCCCCCGTAGCGTCCCGGCGGAGACCACCTGCGTGCCGTCGAAGACCTGGAACGCGCCGGCGATGGGGATGAGCGTTCCGGCGAGGGAAAGCACCGGGCCAAGGTCGGTGTACAGGCTCGCGATGGCCCGGGGGAAGAGGAGCATCACGATGGCGCTCGTGCCCATGAACGAGACGCCGACGGCGAGCGACACGACGGCGGAGCGGCGGGCATCCCCCGGAGCGCCGCGGCCGACGGCCCGCCCGACCAGGACGGCGGCGGCTGCCCCCACCCCCAGCGGCACCATGAACGTCAGTGACGCGATGTTGAGCGCGATCTGGTGCGAGGCCATCTGGACCGTGCCGAGCGTGCCCATGAGCAGGGCCGTGACACCGAACGCGCCGAACTCGAGCTCGTGATGGAGGCCGATGGGGACGCCGATCCGGACGATGCGCATCAGCGGCTCCCACTGCCGGACCTCGGGGCGCACCGGCAGGAGCAGGGGGCGGAGCAGGGGCCACGCGGCGCCGAGCAGACCCAGGGTCATGAACCAGCGGCTGAGGCTCGTGGCGACGCCCGCGCCCTGGGCCCCGAGGGCGGGAAAGCCCAGGTGCCCGAAGATCAGGACCCAGTTGAAGAAGACGTTCGCGAGGTTGGCGAGGACGATCGCGACCACGAGGGCGCGCGTGTGGTGCAGCGCCTGGAGGCTCTGGCGGAACACGGAGAACACGAAGAACGGCAGGATGCCGGGGACGAGCGCGCGCACGTACGCGCCGGCGATGGGCACCACGTCGTCCGGCTGCCCCAGCGTGGCGAGCACGGGGGCCGCGGGCAGGTGGAGCACCGAGGCGATGAGTCCGAGCCCCAGGGCCAGCAGGAGCCCGCGCTGGACGCCGCGCGCCACCGCCTCGTCATCCTGTGCCCCGGCGCCCTGGGACACGACCGGGTCGAGCGCCATGAGGACGCCGAGCCCGAAGATCGAGACCAGGAAGAAGTACATCGAGCCCAGGGCCACCGCGGCGAGGTCGGCGGCGCCCACGCGGCCCACCATGGCGGTGTCCACGACCCCCATGGCCATCATCCCCACCTGGACGGTGGTGATGGGGAGGGCGAGCCGGAGGAGGTCGCGGGTGGTGTCGCGGTAGGTCGTCACGCGGACAATCTTACTCGCATGGGAGGATCCCGGAGGTGGGTGTGAGCGAGCCGGCGTTTCCGCAGGCGCTCGTGGAGTTCGTGGCCCGCTTCAACGCGGGGGCCTTCTGGGAGAGCCACGAGGTTCTCGAAGGACCCTGGCGGGAAAGGCGCAGCCCGTTCTACCACGGGCTCATTCTCTGCGCGTCGGCGTGCGTGCACGCCCAGCGCGGGAACCGGCACGGGGTACGGGCGCAGCTCGCGAAGGCGGAGCGCCGCCTGCGCGGCTTCCGTCCGGCCTACCTTGGCATCGACGTCGATGGCCTGCTCGCCGCCGCCGCGGCCGTTGGGGACGCCGTGGAGAGCGGAAGGCCGGTGGCGTTCCCGCACCTGGAGCTCCGGCCCGTGCACCGGCGCGGCGATGAGCCGGAAGCGGCTCCGCTGGAACCACCGCAGGCGGGGGCGTAACTTGCCCTCGGGCCTCACCGGAGTGGATGCATGGTCTCGGCGGTCGTCCTGCTCAGCGTCGAACACGACTGGATCAACGAAGTTGCCCAGACCCTGGCGGGGATGGACGGGGTGGGCGACGTATACTCGGTGGCAGGGCGCTACGACCTGGTGGCCGTGCTGCGCGTGAATTCCAACGACCAGCTGGCCGACCTGGTCACGGCCAGGATGCTCAAGGTGCCCCACATCCGGCAGGCCGAGACGCTCATCTCGTTCCGGGTGTTCTCGCGGAAGGATGTGGATGCGGGATTCTCGCTGGGGACTGACTGAACGTGCCGCCGCAGCGTGCGGCGCGCTACGAGGCTCTGAGAAGAACCGGGGCCCCTTTTCACGTTTCCCTTTTGACGTTTCACGAGGACGTTTCCGCGGTCTCCCACTCCCCGTGCTGCTCCTGGCCGTCATTGGGTGCACGCCCCGGCCGGACCTCACGGTCATGTCGTTCAATATCCGGTACGGCACCGCCGCGGACGGCGAGAATGCGTGGGAGTATCGCCGCGATCTCCTCGCCGCCACGATCGTCGCCGAGGACCCCGACATCCTTGGGCTTCAGGAGGCGCTCGAGTTTCAGCTCGACGAGCTGGGCGCCGCGTTGCCCGGCCACGTGGAGATTGGCGTGGGGCGCGACGATGGAGTCACCGCCGGTGAATACGCCGCTCTGCTGATCCGCCGGGAGCGGTTTTACGTAGATAGCTCGGGCACGTTCTGGCTCTCGGACACGCCCGAGACGCCGGGCTCGATGTCGTGGGGGAACCGGATCACCCGCATCTGCACGTGGGCGATCCTGCGCGACCGGCTGACCGGCAACCGGCTGGCCGTGTTCAACACGCACCTCGACCACGAGTCCCAGCCCGCCCGCGAGCGGGGCGCCGCGCTGATCCTCGATCGGATCGGCCTGCTCGCCCCGGACCTGCCGTCACTGATCCTCGGCGACTTCAACTCGGGAGAAGACAACCCGGCCCTGACGCCGCTTCGCGAGGCGGGATTCCTGGACACCTACCGTGTGGTCGATCCCGACCCGGCGGGCGACGGGACGTTCGGCGAGTACCGCGGCGACAGCACCGGGGCCAAGATCGACTACATCCTCGCGCGCGGCGGCTGGACCATCGAGGCGGCGGACATCCTGCGGCGGCGCAGCGGCACCCGCGACCCCTCGGATCATTTCCCTGTGACAGCGCGGGTGCGCCTACCGTGATACGTGAAAAGTGAAAGGTGAAAAGTGAAAAGGGGCTCCGCTGGACTTCGGAGCCCCGCTGCACGCCGCCAACTGCTAACTGCCAAACAGCTAACGGCCAACGGCCAACGGCCAACGGCCAACGGCTAACGGCTAACGGCTAACGGCCAACGGC